>CALDNV010000216.1:0-11562 GCA_937914605.1 uncultured Neisseria sp. | reverse complement strand
GTTGAGTTGTTGGGTCTGCCTAAGTTTGAGGCCGAGTAAGGTCATGGTGCAATGTATGTTGATTGGTTTTATGGTGGATTGGATTTGAAGCGGCGCGGCTTGGCTTACATTACGCTGTCAACTGCTTCTTGTTCATCCACTATGTGATTTCAGACGACGTTTGGTTTGGTAAGGAGGCGAAGAAAGGGTCGTCTGAACGGATTTTGCAGTGTGTTTATAGGCGTTTGGTCAACGCTTTTTATTTTTTATCCTAGATGTGTATTTCAACATTTTGCCTTGCCGCCGTCAACTGACGAGGCATGTTTGAAGATGGGTATCCGGATATTGATGATGTGGGTTGGAGATTCGTTTGTTGATAGTTTTTATAAAAATTTAAATAAATCATATGGTTGATTGTATTCGGGATGTAATTGTTTGAACGGCGTGCGTTTCATTGTATATGAGGCTGGTTTTTGTCCGACGTGTCATTTGCGGGAAAAGGGATGCGGACATCGAATGATTTGGGATCATGAAACGGCATAAAGGTCGTCTGAAATCCTGTTCTCTAAAGCTTTGGGCTTTGTTGAACCTGAATTTTCAGACGACCTTCATTCATTTACTGCTTATTTGTTGTTCGGATGGGATTCCGTCGGTACAGACAAAGGCAGTTCGGGCATGGTGCGGGCGGAGTCGGAAACATTGCCGGACAGGGTTTTCAGGAAGGCAACGATGTTGTCGGTGTCTTCTTTAGATAAGTCTTTACCCAGTTGCGCTTTACCCATGATGGTAACGGCTTTGTCCAATTCCCAAACGCTGCCGTTGTGGAAATATGGATAAGTTTTGGCGACGTTACGCAAGCCCGGGACGCGGAAGAAGAATTCGTCTTCGGCTTTTTTGGTTACGTCGGCACGGCCTTTGTCGTGTTTCGGATCTTCGATGAATTTCCAGTACGGGCCTTCAACCAAACCGAATTTTTGGAAGGTTGCGCCGCCAAGGTTGACGCCGCTGTGGCAGGCGATACAGCCGTTGTCCATAAAGGCGCGCACGCCTTTGCGTTCTTGCTCGCTCAGGGCGTTGACGTTGCCTTTGAGGTAGTCATCCCATTTGGTCGGCGTCAGCAGAGTACGTTCGAATGCGCCCAGTGCGGTGGTGATGTTTTTGAAGGAAACTGCGCCGTCTTCGGGGAAGGCGGTTTTAAACAGTTCTTGATATTCGGGGATTTTGGCAATTTTGGCAGCGGCTGCTTCTTGCGAGTCGTTTGCCATTTCCACAGGGTTCACCAACGGTCCGCCGGCTTGTTCTTCAACGTCGGCCGCGCGACCATCCCAGAACTGCATGCCGAGCAGGGCGGCGTTTAAAGCGGTCGGGGAGTTGCGTCCGCCAAACTGTCCTTTATGGCCTTGGCTGGTCGGCAGGTTGTCCACGCCTGCGGTGGCGAGGTTGTGGCAGGAGTTGCAGCTTACGGTGTTGCCTTTGGAGAGGCGTGGCTCATACCATAATTGATGGCCGAGTTTGACCTGTTCGTCGGTAAACGGGCGCAGTTTCTGCATTTCCTCGGCACTCGGTAGCGGTTTGAAGATGCCTTGCGCGCGTTTGAGCAGCTCTTGGTCTTCAGGTGAAACATTGCTGTCAACGGCGGCTTGGGACGCTGCTGAGGCTGCTGAGGCAGCGTCAGGGGTCGTCTGAACGGCAGAGGCCTCGGTCGGTGCGGAAGCAGGTTTTTGTTCCTTGCTTTCCTGTCCGCCACAGGCGGCTAATGCGGATAAAACAGCAAGCGACAGGAGCAGTCGGGTGTTGCGGTGGTTCATGGCGTGTTCCTTTTTGTAGTGGATATTATTATGAGTAAGCACCGTTTCCGTTGATTGCCGTGATGAATGGCGGGCGAAAATGGGGAATGGCATTCCGCTTTGTTTGCGTCCGTTTGATATGTCCGGCTTTTTTTGTCCGCGAAGTATAAACAGCGGGCGTGGTTTACCCTTCGCGGTAAATCAATATTGGATTTTCAATAGAGATAAGCAATTTATGTGATAGCTTCTGCATTTTCATGCGGTTTTCATGTCGAATAGGCCTCTATCGCTTGCACTGCCAAGCCGATTGGTTTAAATTAAACGACAATTTACCGTTGGAAGACACACAATGAAAATCACCGTCATCGGCGCAGGTTCTTGGGGTACAGCCCTTGCCCTGCACTTTGCCAGCCACGGCAACGAAGTCGCCCTTTGGACACGCAATCCCGAACAAGTCCGTACATTGCAGGCAGAACGTGAAAACAAACGCGGCCTGCCCGGTTTCCCTTTCCCTGAATCCTTAACTGTTTATGCCGATTTGGGTGATGCGCTCAAAGACAGCGGGCTCGTTCTTGTCGTAACTTCTGTCGCAGGTTTGAGAAGCAGCGCAGAACTCCTCAAACAACACAATGCCGACCATATTCCCGTCCTTGCTGCCTGCAAAGGCTTTGAACAAGACACAGGGCTGTTGACCTTCCAAGTATTGAAAGAAGTATTGCCTGAGAACAAAAAAATCGGCGTGCTGTCAGGTCCGAGCTTTGCCCAAGAACTCGCCAAACAACTGCCTTGCGCTGTGGTTGTCGCCTCAGAAAATCAAGAATGGATTGAGGAATTGGTGCCGCAACTCAACACCAACGTAATGCGCCTTTACGGCAGTACGGACGTTATCGGCGTGGCTGTCGGCGGTGCCGTCAAAAACGTTATGGCAATCGCTACCGGTCTTTCCGACGGTCTCGAATACGGACTCAATGCGCGTGCGGCGCTGGTGACGCGCGGTCTCGCCGAAATTACCCGTCTTGCCATGGCCATGGGTGCGCAGCCCAAAACCATGATGGGGCTTGCCGGCATCGGCGACCTTATCCTGACCTGTACCGGCGCGCTTTCGCGCAACCGCCGTGTCGGTTTGGGTTTGGCAGAAGGAAAAGAACTGCATCAAGTGTTGGTGGAAATCGGCCATGTTTCCGAGGGCGTCAGCACCATCGAAGAAGTGTTTAACACCGCTGTGAAATACCAAATCGATATGCCCATTACCCAAACCCTGCTGCAACTCATCCGCAAGGAAATGACCCCGCAGCAAGTTGCAGAAAGACTCATGGAGCGCAGCGCGCGCTTTGAATAAGACCGAACGACAAAGGTCGTCTGAAAACATCAAGCCAAAAAGTTTCAGACGACCTCAAGATTCGGCAGCGATTGACATCCCTGCATCATCATCCTAATATCCTGACCGCCTGCCACCATGCGGCAATACGGAAGCCTATACATGAATCAATCACTCGATACCTTGGAAGTCAGCGTTTACCAGCTGGCCCAAAAATTTGAAACCCTTGTTGGTGAAAACCGCCGCCTTAACGAAGAAATCGACCGCCTCAAGCTCGAGCATGAACAACAAAAGCGCGAACATGAAGCCGCCGTTGACGAATTGAGCGAAGCGTTGCTCGTGCAAGTCGGCAAACTCAAAGAAGACCTTCAAGGCAAAATCGACAATCTTAATGCCGAAAAAGAACAATACCGCAGCGCATTGGAGCAGACTGCAGAAAAAATCCGCCAGCTCATTTCCCGCCTGCCGCAAGAAACACAATCATAAGGACACGCCATGAGTATCGAACAAGTCAGCCTCGACATCATGAATGTCAATTTCACCATCAACACGCCGAGTGAAGAAAAAGATACCCTGCTCCAAGCCGTTGATATGCTCAACAAAAAAAGTGCCGCCATCAAAGAGAGCGGACGCATTGTCGGCAGCGATAAAATCGCCATTATGACCGCGCTCAACGTCGTCCACGACCTCCTTAAAATCACACTCAAAGACGATTTGGCAATAGGTGAATTTGAGCGTAAAATAACCGACATGAACAACGCTTGCCAAAAAGCTTTGGCGCGGTTGGAGCAAAACTGATTTTTCTTTTTCCCTGCGGTGTCCGCGAAGGCATATATTCCTTTGAACCAATAAGTTCGCTTAAGGTTGCCGGGAGTTGCAGTGGGCGCGAGCGTCTATCCTTAGATGCACCCGAAACTGCCCGAGGTGACCGCCTTGTCAACAAGGTTCAAGCGGATTCAGCCAAAACGGCTCTCGCGGGGATTCCCATATCAAGCCATGCCCGATTGCGGCATGGCTTTCATTTATCATCGGCTTCGACGTCGTCTGAAAAACCAAACTTAAAATCAAAAAACATATCCCGATATTTTGAATCAACAGCAATGTTTTCCAACCTAAAAACAACATTTCCCAATGCATAAAAACGCCATCATAGAAAAAACACTTTCAGACGACCCCAATCCGATTGACAAAAGCCAATCCCATCTTTAAAATTCACAACTTTCTATATCTATCTGGATTTCCACTATGAAAACCTTTTCAGCGAAACCCCACGAGGTGAAGCGCGAATGGTTCGTTATCGACGCCCAAGACAAAGTTCTGGGTCGCGTTGCAGCCGAAGTCGCACACCGTCTGCGTGGCAAGCACAAACCTGAATACACCCCCCACGTTGACACTGGCGACTACATCATCGTCATCAACGCGGACAAACTGCGTGTAACCGGTGCCAAATTCGAAGACAAAAAATACTTCCGTCACTCCGGTTTCCCCGGCGGTATCTACGAGCGTACTTTCCGCGAAATGCAAGAGCAATTCCCGGGCCGCGCTTTGGAACAAGCCGTAAAAGGCATGTTGCCTAAAGGTCCATTGGGTTACGCCATGATCAAAAAACTGAAAGTGTACGCTGGTGCAGAACACGCCCATGCCGCACAACAACCCAAAGTTTTGGAATTGAAATAAGGACACGACATGAACGGTAAATACTACTACGGCACAGGCCGCCGCAAAAGTTCAGTGGCTCGTGTATTCCTGACTAAAGGTACCGGCCAAATCATCGTAAACGGTCGTCCCGTTGACGAATTCTTCGCCCGCGAAACCAGCCGCATGGTTGTTCGCCAACCTTTGGTCCTGACTGAAAACGCTGAAGCGTTTGACATCAAAGTCAACGTTATCGGCGGCGGTGAAACCGGTCAATCCGGCGCTATCCGTCACGGCATTACCCGCGCCCTGATCGACTTCGACGCTGCGCTGAAACCTGCCTTGTCTCAAGCCGGTTTCGTGACTCGCGATGCTCGTGAAGTTGAACGTAAAAAACCAGGTCTGCGCAAAGCACGCCGTGCAAAACAATTCTCCAAACGTTAATTCGTTTTTGGAATCTCAAAAAGCCCTGCAATGCAGGGCTTTTTTTATTTGTTGCATCTCTTGAATTGCCTATGCATTTTTGAGACTGGTTGAAAGAGGGCGGACGGCTGAGAGATAGTAAGTTGAGACGGCAGGATTCGCGTTAAGTTTTTCTATTTCTTCAAATGTCGAAAATATGAAATTTCTTTTCACATTCCCCATTGATACAATGAGGTTTTTGCAGGGTCGTCTGAATATGACGGATTTCTCAAAGGGACTTGTGGTGGCGTTGGCTTCCAATTTATTGTTTTCCATGCTGTTTCTGTACGGAACTTGGATGCATCCGATGACCGGGACGGAAGTTTTCGCTTGGCGCATGGTTGCAATGTTGGTGGCCATATGCGTATTGATGGGCATGAGCGATGGCTGGAAGGCGGCAGGGCAGTTTGTTCGTGAAACGGGCAGGGATTGGAAACGTTGGTTTTTGATTATGTTGCCCACGCCTGTTTTCGCAAGTCAGCTTTGGCTGTTTGTATGGTCGCCGGTCAATGGTGAAGGCGTGAATGTGGCAATGGGCTATTTCCTGTTCCCATTGGCGATGCTGGCGTGCGGCAGGATTTGGTTTAAGGAAACGCTTAACCGTCTGCAAATAGTAGCGGTCGTATCGGCATGTTCGGGCGTGGCATGGGAGTTGGTACGATCCGGCGCATTTTCATGGGCGACGGTATGGGTATTCGGGACGTACCCCATCTATTATTTGGTGCGCCGCAAACTGGGCGTGCCGGCATTGATAGGGCTGACGTTTGATTTGCTCGTGATTGCGCCTTGTGCCTTGTTTTATATTCTGACGCAAACCGATACCATTAATTTGATTGCGTCCACCCCCAAGCTTATCGTTTTTATTGTGCTGCTGGGTATCAATAGCGCAGTCGCCATGCATTTGAATTTAAAAGCAAGCCAATTATTACCCATTGCCGTATTCGGTATGTTGAGCTATTTGGAACCGGTCTTGCTGTTTATCATTTCGATTGCGTGGCTGGGCGAACCTTTGGAGAGCGGGGCATTAATCAGCTATGGATTTATCTGGTTGGGGTTGAGTCTGATGATGGTAAACGGATGGCTGGCAATGAAGAGAAAGGTCGTCTGAAACATCTTTTCAGACGACCTTTGCCGTTTCCATTAAAATACCGTATTCCCATTTTTCAGACGGCCTCTTCCCATGTTTCCCGAGCAATCCGCCCCCAATCTGCTGCAAGGCTTAAACCCCGAACAACTTTCCGCCGTAACCTGGCCGCCGCAATCCGCCCTTGTGCTGGCGGGCGCGGGCAGCGGCAAAACGCGCGTGCTGACCACGCGCATCGCATGGCTGCTGCAAACCGGTCAGGCAAGCGTACACAGCATTATGGCGGTAACGTTTACCAACAAAGCCGCCAAAGAAATGCAAACCCGACTCGGCGCAATGATTCCCATCAACGTCCGCGCCATGTGGCTCGGCACGTTCCACGGTCTCTGCCACCGCTTTCTACGGCTGCACCACCGCGATGCCGGCCTGCCGTCTTCCTTTCAAATCCTCGACAGCGGCGATCAGCTTTCCCTGATCAAACGCCTGCTCAAAAGCCTCAACATTGCCGAAGAAATCATCGCGCCGCGTTCGCTGCAAGGCTTTATCAATGCGCAAAAAGAATCCGGTTTGCGCGCTTCCGTATTGAGCGCGCCCGACCCGCACACAAGCCGCATGATTGAATGCTACGCCGAATACGACAAAATCTGCCAACGCGAAGGCGTGGTCGATTTCGCCGAACTCATGCTCCGCAGCTACGAAATGCTGCAAAGCAACGAAATCCTGCGCCAACACTACCAAAACCGCTTCAATCACATTCTCGTTGACGAGTTCCAAGACACCAACAAACTGCAATACGCTTGGCTCAAACTCATGGCGGGCGGCAACGCGGCGGTATTTGCCGTCGGCGACGACGACCAAAGCATCTACCGGTTCCGCGGCGCACACGTCGGCAACATGACCGCGCTGATGGAAGAGTTCCACATCGACGCGCCCGTCAAACTCGAACAAAACTACCGCTCCGTCGGCAACATCCTCGCCGCCGCCAACGCCGTTATCGAAAACAACGACGAACGCCTCGGCAAAAACCTGCGCACCGACGCCGAAGCAGGTGACAAAATCCGCTACTACTCCGCCTTTACCGACCTCGAAGAAGCCCAATTCATCGTTGACGAAACCAAAGCCCTCGAACGCGAAGGCTGGGATTTGGACGAAATCGCCGTCCTCTACCGCAGCAACGCCCAATCGCGCGTCATCGAACAAAGCCTGTTCCGCAGCGGCATCCCCTACAAAATCTACGGTGGCCTGCGCTTTTACGAACGCCAAGAAATCAAACACGCGCTCGCCTACCTGCGCCTCGCCGTCAATCCCGACGACGACAATGCCCTCTTGCGCGTCATCAACTTCCCGCCGCGCGGCATCGGCGCACGCACCGTCGAAAACCTTCAGGCAGCCTCAAACGAACAAGGCATCACCCTCTGGCAGGCAGCCTGCAATGCCGGCGCAAAAGCCGCCAAAGTCGCCGCCTTCGTCCGCCTGATTGAAGCACTGCGCAACCAAGTCGGACAAATGCCCTTGCCCGAAATCATCGTCGGCATCCTCAAAGACAGTGGCCTGACCGAACACTACCGAACCCAAAAAGGCGACAACCAAGACCGCCTCGATAACCTCGACGAACTTGTCAACGCCGCCATCGAGTTCAAACCCGAAGACAGCAACTTCGAAATTCTGCCCGACAACATTTCAGACGACCCCGCCTTCCCCATCCTCGCCTTCCTAAGCAACGCCGCCCTCGAGTCCGGCGAAAACCAAGCAGGCGCGGGCGAAAAAGCCGTCCAACTCATGACCGTCCACGCCGCCAAAGGCTTGGAATTCAACGCCGTCTTCCTCACCGGCATGGAAGAAGGCCGCTTCCCCAGCGAAATGAGCCTTGCCGAACGCGGCGGCCTCGAAGAAGAACGCCGCCTCATGTACGTCGCCATCACCCGCGCCCGCAAACGCCTCTACATCACCATGGCGCAACAAAGAATGCTGCACGGACAAACCCAATTCGGCATCGTCTCCCGCTTCGTCGAAGAAATCCCACCCGAAGTATTGCATTATCTGACCGTCAAAAAGACCGCCTACGACAGCTACGGCAGCCCGCGCCAAACCGCCGCCCCAAGAGACAAAATCATCGACGACTATAAACAACCGCAAACCTACGCAGGCTTCCGCATCGGACAAAACGTCCGCCACGCCAAATTCGGCACCGGCGTCATCATCGATGCCGTGGACAAAGGCGAATCCGCCCGACTGACCATCAACTTCGGCAAACAGGGCGTGAAAGAGCTGGATACCAAATTTGCGAAATTGGAAGAGATGTGAAAAGGGGGATGACAGAGGTCGTCTGAAACCCGTAGCGTGGGCTTTGCCCACGAATCAAGCCCAAAATTTCAGACGGCCTCTTTTACCCAACATTATCGTGGGCAAAGCCCACGCTACCATCTACGCCATCAAAACAAAAGGTCGTCTGAAAACACTTTTCAGACGACCTTACTACCAATAATCTCCCCGTGTACAAAACTCATACTAGGGGTTCTAACTATGTGTGGTTTAAAGCAAAAACGGTATAAACCTGTTTTTCACACGCGATTTATATTCCCTGTATTGCTCATTTTGGCTAAGCACCTGTTCTTCATAATTCATGCGTAAAAACTGAAGCAGATACAATAGGGTCAACACTTCAATATTCCACAATGAGAAATTGTTGAGTAGAAATGCCACATGCCCGATGAAATAGCCAAAATAAATCGGATGCCGTACCAAGCGATAAGGGCCGGTATCCACCACGGTTCGACAGGCAGGTAAAAGTCCGAAACTCCTGCCCAGATAAATTTTGGCGTAAATCTGCCAACAGATACCGAAAACGAGCAAGACAGATGCAACATTATCGGAAATCAATTTGACACCGCCACCCAACGCAATGGCAAAAAAATAAAAAGTCGCCCCCATCGTTGCTAATACGGGCAAAAGAGAGAAATTTCGAGTATCCGTAAATTTAGAGAAAACCACGAGAAAAACCGTAATACACTCCCCTACCAACAACAGCAATACGACTGGATTTCTCGTCATCATATAATTTTCTAAAACGGTTTTGATAAAATAACTCAAAGCCGTGACTGCCATTATTTTCATAGTCAGCTCTAAGGCAAGCTGCCTATAATTCAGCTTCATAATTTTCCCTTTATTGATATTTTTTAAGCAGATAATGCAGGTTTTGTTGGCTTTCAACCCAATCTACCCAACCCGTAGCGTGGGCTTTGCCCATGAATCAAACCCAAAATTTCAGACGACCTCTTTTACTCGCCATTTTCGTGGGCAAAGCCTACGCTACTATCTACGCCATCAAGGCAAAAGGTCGTCTGAGAAGCGTTTTTCAGTACATGTAGGTCGGATTCTTGAATCCGACATTTCAATCATTCCCGAATTTTTGCAATGTGTGAACATCGGTTCTTTTGTCGGATACAAGTATCCGACAAAAGAACTACGTCTTTAATTACAGCGACAGCAGGTCGCCTTGGCATGAAGCAGTGCGTAATTCTTTGTCTACATTCGTGCCGCATTCCCATACCCCGGTTCCTACGGTATAGCGGATATTAATTTTTTTATTGGTGATTTTGTCGTTTACGCCACCGCTTTTGAAAGTAACAGTCAGCAGGCATTGGGTTTCAGTCTTTTTCAGAGTAACGTCGTTGACGAAGTTGCCCGTATGTACGCTGGAGGTAAACCAAGGTTTGGTGGTATCACAGGCATTGATGCCCTCGGTAGAAATAGCCTCGACCAGCGGGCTTTTCAGACCGGCAAGGATTTCATGCCCTTCAGTTGCCTGCGTCTTAGCGGTATAGTTGCCGAACAACGGCAGGGCAATGGCGGCAAGTATGCCGAGAATGGCAACGACGATCATCAGTTCGGTAATGGTAAAGCCTTGTTGTTTCATACGACGACCTTTAATGAAGTGAGTAGCGAAGGAATCGGTTTGCCCGATTTGAGTTGCTTGAATAGATGTTAGAAAAGCCCGCCAAAGCGGGCTTTGTTATCTCATAACAATTTATAAATTTAGCTGTTATTGTTGAGCGGGAGTAGCAGCAGCAGCGGCAGCACCACGACAAGCAGCAGGCGCTACGTTGTTATCCAGGTTGGTAGTACAAGCCCAAGCACCAGTTGAAGGGGTCAGTGTCATGGTGATAGTTTTAGTAGCCACTTTATCATTGACACCTTCGCTGGCTGCTTTAAAGGTAGCAGTCAGGGCACAAGATGTAGAACCTGTTGCTTTTGCTCCAACACTTGCAACATATTTACCTTGACGGACAGAAGCGGTATACCAAGGAGCGGTAGCAGAACATGCTTGCTCATTACTGCTTGCAGCCACTGCCTCAACCAAAGGCGTTTTCATACCACCCAGGAGTTCGTAGCCTTCAGTCGCTTGTGCGCGGGCGGTGTAGTCACCGTACATAGGCAGCGCGATAGCGGCCAGGATACCGATAATTGCTACGACGATCATCAATTCGATCAGGGTGAAACCTTTTTGGATTGCTTTCATTTAATAAACTCCAGTTAAAAAAGTGTTGTGAATAAAAAAATGTTTGTTGTTAAAAAATCCGTAATGTGTTTGGCTCTGCTTGTTTATGAGTAAAACCATCAAGTAGAAGGAATATACAGCTTCCCGGTTCGGGCTTCGTTGCTTCATTTCCCTTGCCGGACGTAATGTATCAAGCAGGGGATGTGCCAAGTCTGGATTTTTTTGGATTTTTTGTGAAAATATTTTGTAATTTTATGTTTTTAATAGGTTTAAATTTGTTTTGAAGGATTTTTCGGGCAGATTTTGGCTTTTTTATGACGTAGGGTTGTTTCTGCGATATGACGCGTTTTGTCATTTTTTGATTTTTTTTGGGGAAGCGAAGAAGACGTTTTGTGTCACGTGCCGTGTTTCGTCACTTTTGAAAGCCGTTTTTAATAATATTTGAATATTTGGACGAGCGGTATTATTTTTTAGATAGACGGTATCTTTAAAATTTAAATATTTTCAATATATTGATTTTTCGAATATTTTTAATATGATATTTTGATATTTGGTATTTATTTGAGATAAACGGTAATTCTAAATAGGAATTTATGGAAATTAATTTAATTTTGAATGGTTGTTTTCAGCGCTCGAAGCCTCTTCTAAAAAGGGGATAACCGATAGGGATACCCATCCTCCCCTTGTTCGATTTTGCACATTATTTTTGGCAGATTCTGCTTGCATTAGCTGATGGCGATAATGATATAGTGGATTAACTAAATCAGAACAAGGCGACGAAGCCGCAGACAGTACAGAT
>CALDNV010000215.1:0-1475 GCA_937914605.1 uncultured Neisseria sp. | reverse complement strand
TGAGCTAAGGCGAGGCAACGCCGTACTGGTTTAAAGTTAATCCACTATAAATCAAAGGTCGTCTGAAAACCCGTATCGTGGTTTTCAGACGACCTTTTTGTATCGTATTGGCATCAACAGTCGGCTCACCGAATCCCGTCTGTCTTTTAGCAATTTCACGATACCGCGTATTGACAGCCCCATAGGGGTCGTCTGAAAATCAGTTTTCGCGCTTTCAGACGACCTTTTTACGTTTAACAACCCGTCCGAAGCCGCCCCATATCCCCAGCGAGAAAAACCATGTCCCTGCAAAACCTCTCCAACATCCGCACCCTCGTCGTCAAAGTCGGTTCCAGCCTCGTTACCGCGGGCGGCAAAGGCATAGACCAAGCCGCACTCGACCGCTGGGCGGCGCAAATCGCCGAACTGGGCAAACAAGGCGTGCAAACCGTCCTCGTTTCCAGCGGCGCCATCGCCGAAGGCATCAAGCGGCTGGGCTGGAGCAAACGCCCCACCGCCATCAACGAGCTGCAAGCTGCCGCCGCCGTCGGGCAAACCGGCATCGCCCAAGCCTACGAAGCCGCGTTCGCACCGCACGGCATCCGCACCGCCCAAATCCTGCTCACCCACGACGACCTGAGCAACCGCACCCGCTACCTCAACGCCCGCAGCACCCTGCAAACCCTGCTGTCCAAAGGCATCGTCCCCGTCATCAATGAAAACGACACCGTTACCACCGACGAAATCAAACTCGGCGACAACGACACCCTCGGTGCGCTCGTGACCAACCTCATCGAAGCCGACGCACTCGTCCTTCTGACCGACCAAAAAGGCCTGTACGACAGCGACCCGCGCAAAAATCCGCAAGCCAAACTGATTCCGACCATAGCAGCCGACCATCCCGACCTCGAAAGCATGGCGGGCGGCGCAGGCAGCAGCGTCGGCACCGGCGGCATGTACACCAAAGTGACCGCCGCCAAACGCGCCGCACTCAGCGGAGCCGCCACCGTCGTCGCGTGGGGCGGCGAACCCGACGTCCTCGTCCGCCTCAAACAAGGCGAAAGTATAGGCACGCTCTTCACCAGCGCGCACAGCCGCGTCGCCGCCCGTAAGCAATGGCTGCTCGGGCACGTCCAAACCGCCGGCAGCCTGACCGTCGATAGCGGCGCGGCAAAAGCCCTGACCGAACAACACGCCAGCCTGCTGCCCGTCGGCTGCATCCGCGCGGACGGACATTTCCACCGCGGCGAACTCGTCGCCATCCTCGATACCGACGGCAAAGAAATCGCCCGCGGCCTCACCAATTACAGCAGCGGCGAAACCGCCAAAATCTTGCAAACCCCGTCCGAGCGCATCGCCGAAAAATTAGGCTACGCCCACGAAGACGAACTTATCCACCGCGACAATATGGCGTCGCATTGGTAAAAAAGGTCGTCTGAAACCTTATAGTGGATTAAATTTAAATCAGGACAAGGCGACGAAGCCGCAGACAGTAC
>CALDNV010000214.1:0-5930 GCA_937914605.1 uncultured Neisseria sp. | reverse complement strand
CAGTCGCTGACCAAAACCGATGCCAAAGATGCCCAAATGCTCGCCTTCTTCGCACAGATGATGACGCAGAAAGAAGGTTGGCAAACCATGCTCTACCACCCGCCCACCGAAGCGGAGGAAGTGTTGGAAGCATTGGTTAACCGCCGCAACCAACTGGTGGATATGCGGACTGCCGAGAAAAACCGTCTGCATCAGGTTCACGAAACACAAGTCGAAAGCGTCAAACAACTGATTGCCCATTTTGACAGGCTGATTGACGAATTGGACAAACAAATCGATGACCACACCCACACGCATTTTGACGGCAAAGCCAAAGTGGCAGAGCAAATCAAAGGCATCGGTTCGATAACGACGGCTACGCTGATGGCGATGCTGCCCGAATTGGGACGGCTGTCGCACAAACGGATAGCGAGTTTGGTCGGTATTGCGCCGCACCCGAGGGAGAGCGGGGAAACCAAATTCAAAAGCCGCTGCTTCGGCGGAAGGTCTGCGGTGCGTAAGGCGCTGTATATGGCTACCGTGGTAGCGACACGTTTTGAACCGCTTATTCGGGATTTCTATCAACGCCTGCTGTCCAAAGGTAAGCCGTATAAGGTTGCCGTTACGGCATGTATGCGCAAACTGTTGACGATATTGAATGCCCGGATGCGTGATTATTTTGCCGAAAACGGTACCACCGAAAACGGTATCCGAACGGCTTGATTTGAGTTTTGGTATTTTTGCCCGACGGGGTGAAAAATACAGTTGCTACGCCTGAGGTCGTTGCAATAATAAGTTGAGACCTTTTTGCATTCTCAGCGGAGGAGTTTTGGAGACGGCGATACGTTGAGTTAATCGTAGCGTGGGCTCTGTCCACGGGTTGTTTTTGTAAAGCTGAGGTCGTCTGAAAGCCTGCGTACAGGTTTCAGACGACCTTTCGTATTTTCGTGGGCATAGCCCACGCTACAAATTGAAAATTGCTGGAAATATCGTTCTTTTCGATCGTGTTTCCATTGATGTAGCAAGCGTAGGTCGGGTTCTTGTATCCGACAAAACCTTTAACACTCCCTTCATTGCAATTCATTGCAGCAATGCCCAAAATGTCGGATTCGAGAATCCAACCTACGCCAAACTTATTAAGTGCAGCCTATATGGATGTGTGAAAACAATATCCATGCCGTTTGAACATAATAAAGTAACTTAGTAATCATAGGACGCCTTCCTCATAATACGATCGCAGAAAATTCATTGCCGGCGGTGCATTCTTTTTCACCGTCAAACCCGCCAACCCAAAATCGCGCCTGTTTCTCGGACATATCAGCTGATTTCGTGCGGCTTATATGGCTACAATTCATTTTTCAGGCGACCTGAAAAGAAAGGAAGGTCGTCTGAAATCAACGTTTCAAACGACCTCAAAATCGTTATCTTCCATCACATAGAAAACTTTTTCATTCGTCAAATTTAGCATTCACTTCATGTGGATTGATACGGGCGTTTTCCTCCTGCCCTAAACCGACTAATTTACGCAGCCGGGTCATATAGGCATTGACATCCAAACCACGTCCGTATCGTTGCGCCTCCCAAATGGTTTCCGCCAGTGCATCCATCATGTCATGCTCGGCGCGTACCCAGTCGTTGTTATAACGTGCGCAAAGTTGCCGGTGAATCGCCCGTATGCCCGGTGGCTGATCGATGGCTGCCTGCTCTTGAAGGGAAAGATGCAGTGACATGTGTAAAAACGGGTTGCTCTCCCCATCTTCCGGCAGCCAGTTTTTATCTAAATAATCTTCAATGTTTTCAAGATAATGGGCATATTCGGGATGAGATTCGATGATACGGAGGGCTTTAAGCTGAAGTGCATCCAGTTGCAGCGGGGTCAGGCGACGTTTCCAAACGTGTGCGAAAAATCGGCGGACATCGTGGGTGTTGACATCGTACATAATAAGAATGGGAAGTCTGTTGAACCGTCTGAAGGGATATTTTAGAGATTGAGCAAAACTTGAATTTTGGCAAATAATGGATTTATAGCGAGGCAGAACCTGATGACAAGTTCTGCCTCGCTATATTTCTATTACTGCTAAGAAACCCTTATTGATCCACAAACGCGCGCTCAATCAGGTAGTCGCCGCGTACGCCGGTTTTCGGGGAGACGGTCAGACCGAAATCGTCCAGAACTTTGCAGGTGTCTTTCAACATGGCAGGGCTGCCGCAGAGCATGGCGCGGTCGTCTTGCGGGTTGATTTTGGGCAGGCCGATGTCTTCAAACAATTTGCCGCTTACCATCAGGTCGGTCAGGCGGCCGTGGTGTTCGTAGTCTTCGCGGGAAACGATGGGGTAGTAAATCAGTTTTTCTTTAACCAAGTCGCCGAGGTATTCGTGTTCGGGCAATTCTTTGGTGAAGCGGTCGTAGTACGCCAAATCTTTTTTGTAGCGCACGCCGTGTACGAGGATGATTTTTTCAAATTGCTCGTAAATTTCGGGGTCTTTGGTGATGCTCAAGAAGGGGGCGATGCCGGTACCGGTGCTCAACAGGTAAAGGTGTTTGCCGGGATTCAGGTCGCCGGCAACCAAGGTTCCGGTCGGTTTTTTGCTGATTAACACGTCGTCGCCGACTTTGAGGTGTTGCAGGCGGCTGGTCAGAGGGCCGTCTTGGACTTTAATGCTGAAAAATTCGAGGTGTTCTTCCCAGTTGGCGGAGGCGACGCTGTATGCGCGCATCAGCGGCTTGCCGTCCACCATCAATCCGACCATGACGAATTGGCCGTTTTCGAAGCGCAACGATTCGTCGCGGGTGCAGGTAAAGGTGAAATACGCATCCGTCCAGTGGTGTACGGACAATACTTTTTGGGTATTGAATGCTGCCATTTGAGTTTCCTGTCGGTAAATCCGTCTGATCGCGCGGGTCGGGCGGATGATGGTTTAAAAGGGTTTTCAGACGACCTCTCTCGCCTGTGAATAGATAATGCCGAATTAGAGCAAACGCGCAATTTTAAACGAAAATATTTATCATCACAATGCTTGCTGTCTAGCAGAGGTCGTCTGAAAACTTTTCAGACGACTTCTCGGACAACGGCTTACTTATCTAAGGTTTCGCGGATGATTTCTTTGACGGCGGCTGCATTGTTCGGCACGACTCGGACGCGCTGCGGCAATTTTTCCAAACCTTCCAACGCGGCGGGGCGCGGAATGGCGACATCGCCGACGGCTTCGTGTATGGTCGCATCGAATTTCGCTGCCAACGCGGTTTCCAAACAAACAACCGTCTCCCCCTCTTCCCGCACTTCGCGGGCGACTTTTACGCCGTCGGCAGTGTGCGGGTCGATGAGTTCTTTATCTTGCTCGTAAACCTGTTTGATGGTGGCAAGGCGGTCGGCGTGGGTGGATTTGCCGGAAGTAAAGCCGTATTTGCCGCCGACTTTGTCCAAGGCAAACTGCAAGTCAAAACCCTTGCCCGCCGCGACTTCTGCCCACAGCGTATTGATTTCCTGAGGATCGCGATCCATCAGGTCGAACACGAAACGCTCGAAATTAGACGCTTTGGAAATGTCCATAGACGGGCTGGAGGTAACATAAGTATGCTCGCTGTTGCGCGGGCGGTATGCGCCGGTTTTGAAAAACTCGTCCAACACATCGTTTTCATTGGTTGCAACAATCAGGCGGCGGATAGGCAGGCCCATCTGTTTGGCGATGTGTCCCGCGCAAACGTTGCCGAAGTTGCCGCTCGGCACACAGAAGCTGACCTGCTCGTCATTGCTTTGCGTCGCCTTGAAATAGCCCGCAAAGTAATAAACCACTTGCGCAACGATGCGTCCCCAGTTGATCGAATTGACCGTACCGATATGGTATTTTTCCTTGAACGCGGCATCGTTCTGCACCGCCTTCACAATGTCCTGACAATCGTCAAACATCCCCTTCACAGCGATATTGTGGATATTCTCGTCTTGCAGGCTGTACATCTGCGCACGTTGGAACGCGCTCATTTTACCGTCGGGCGACAGCATAAATACGTTTACGCCCTTTTTACCGCGCAAGGCATATTCCGCAGCCGAACCCGTATCGCCGCTGGTCGCACCCAAGATATTGAGTTCCCTGCCCTTTTTGTTCAACACATATTCAAACGCATTGCCCAAAAACTGCATCGCCATATCCTTGAACGCCAGCGTCGGGCCGTTGGACAAGGCTTGGATTTTGATGCCGTCGGACAAAGTACGCACAGGCGTGATTTCCTTAGTGCCGAACGCCGCTTCCGTATAAGTACGGTTCACAATATCGCGCAAATCGTCCGCCGGAATATCCGTTACAAACAGGCTCATCACCTCAAACGCCAGCTCCGGATAGCTCAAACCGCGCCACTTGTCCAAAGTCTCGCGGCTGACCTGCGGATAATGTTCCGGTAGCATCAAACCGCCATCGGGCGCAAGCCCCATCAACAAAACCTCGCTAAACGGTTTATGCGCCGTCTCGCCGCGCGTACTGATATATTTCATGATTTCTTCTCTATAAAAACAAAAAATTGCCGATCAAAATAAGAAACCCGCCTGCGAACCATTCCGCAAGCCGCCCTATTCCGACCTTAATCCACTATAAACTTTCAGACGACCCCGATACACAGAGGTCGTCTGAAAAACATCATCTATACAAACGCTTGAAACAAGCATTGACGGTTTTCACCGTTACCGACGCAATCGCCCGATCGCGCGAAGAAGGATTCAAAACATCCATCAACTCTTGCGCGGACACCTGATTCGGCGCCTCCTCGCTCGCGCAGCCGCAGATTTTGTCTTCCCACTCGCGCTGCTTGTCCGCACTCATCGTCAGCGCGACCAAACGCCACTCATTGCGCTTGTTCAACTCCGAACGGCATTGATGATCGACCGCCATCTTCACCACGCTGCCGCCAATCCCCGTACCGCCGCCCAAACCGCCGAACGCCGAGTCAGAATCATAAGCGCAACCACCCAACAACGCCGCCACAGAAGCAACGGCAACCATCTTTTTCATATTCATAGCCATCCCTTGCCGCAAGGTCGTCTGAAACGCCCCGCAAAGTCTTTAAACAAACGCGTATTATACCGTAAGCGGTGTGAGATGGGGGATTGGGGAAAGTCGGGTATAATTTCGATATTTATTTAAAAATGGGGCATTTTTAAACATGAATCATTTTAAGAAAAACAAACAGAAACAACTTAGATCACTATTACTTCTAAAATCTTCAGAAGAGAAGGAAAAAGCAAGATTTATCGATTATTTAGAAATAACTGGTAAATTTTTTGCAGCTTTGGCTGTGCTTGGATTAATACTTGGAAGCTTTTTAACTCATCGCTATTTAAATTTTATAGGACAGCCCAGTATTTTCCCAGAAACAATGGCTTCTTCATCCAGCTTGACTGTTGTCTTATTTGTTTTTGCTTTAATTCTCTTAATTTTTGTTTTCCCATTTCTATCCCCATACTTACTAATATCCATTTCAAAAGAATTAAAAGCAGAAGGAATTAAAGTCAAAAATTTATTCCCATCTTTATTTGCTTCAACCTTAAGCCTTCCGATAATAGTAACATGCGCAATTTTTATTGATTCAATTGAGAAATATATATCATTAACATCAATAGTAGAGTTGTGCTTTGTGTTTACAATATTCTCGCCATATTTTATTTACATCATACAAGATAAAGTCAATTTCTCTCTCAATACGAAGTTCCGTATTAATTACAATAAAATCATTACATGCTTGAATTTCGATAAAATTTTTACAGCCTTACTCTATACAATATACTCAACCTATTTAATAATTATATGTTTTTTTGCCTTCATCCCATTACTATTTTGTTTCATTATTTATTACCTTTATTATTTTATAATAAATTTTAGTATTATAAAGAATAAAATTATTTTTATTATACCATATTTAAAATTATTACCAGCACTATTCCAAACATTGCTGATATGTTTAT
>CALDNV010000213.1:0-1798 GCA_937914605.1 uncultured Neisseria sp. | reverse complement strand
TGCGGGTGGCGGCCGGGCGGTTGGTTGCTATGATACGGGTGTTTCGATATACAAGCGGTTGGGGGTCAGAAGGGTGACCAATTCCCATAATTCCGAAGGCAGGAATTGGGCGGGAGCCGGGTTGAGGATAAAGGGTTTGCCGTATTTCTTCGCCAATTTTGCGGCGGTGATGACGCAGTCCATCGGAATTTCGAGCTGGCTCAAAACCACATCGGCGGAGGCGATTTGCTGCTCAGCGTTTTCGATGTCGGCAACCGTCAGCCCCATGTTGGCTCCGGCGATAACGATAATGGCGTTTTCATCGTCTGCAACGGTAATGTTTGCCATGCCGCTGGGCAGGCCGGTGAGGGTTTGGATGTGTTCGGTAAAGATGCCTTCGCGGCAGAGGTTGGTGGTCATTTCATAGCCGAAATCGTCATCGCCGACCGCGCCGACTATACAGACGTCCGCCCCCAAACGCGCTGCTGCAATCGCTTGGTTTGCGCCCTTGCCGCCCATGAAGCGGTGAAATGAATTGCCCAGCAATGTTTCACCCGCTCTGGGAAATTTTGAAGCACGGGTGACTAAATCCATATTGATACTGCCGATAACGACGATTTTAGCTTGGAGCATCCTTGATATCCCTTTTATAAAATGCACTAGACTGTTGAACAGCCTTATTTTTGTCTGCTGTTGTGCAATGTATGACTAGCCCAAATAAATAGTTTGAAATTGTACCTGCTAATATTATAAATGCAAAATTAATTGTCAATTTCATATTACTTTGGATTAATTTTGTTGCGATAAAATCAACATATCATAGAATTTAAGGCGGAAATGGCGACGTTTGGGGATGAATTGTTTTTATTTTAACAACCTGTGTTGCAACGCGGGCAGCCTGGTGCGCACGCTTTGCAGCCTCGCAGCGTCCAAATCGGCGATGACGATGCCCTCGCCTTCGGGCAATACGTCCAAGATTTCGCCCCACGGATCGATAATCATGCTATGACCGAACGTGCGCCTGCCGCTTTCGTGTTCGCCGCCTTGCGCCGAAGCGATGACGTAGCATTGGTTTTCCACCGCGCGGGCGCGCAGCAGCAATTCCCAATGAGCCTTACCTGTCGTGTAAGTGAAAGCGGCGGGCAGCAGCAAAACGTCAAACGGCTGTTGGACGCGGAAAAACTCGGGAAAGCGCAAGTCGTAGCACACGCCCGCGGCAAGCGGCACGCCGTCGGCAGCCAATTTCGGCACATCGCCGCCCGCGCTGATGGTGTCCGCCTCGGCATAGCGTTCGCCCAAACCTGAAAAACCGAACAGGTGCATTTTGTGATACAGCCCGATTTGCGTGCCGTCACGGTCGTACACCAGCATGGTATTCATCACTTTGCCCGCATCGGGGCTTTGCAGCGGAATCGTGCCGCCGAACAGCACCACGCCGCATTCCACCGCCGTCTCGCTCAAGGTCGTCTGAAAACGAGCGTAGCGGGTTTCGCTAAAACGAGCGCAGCGGGTTTCACCTAAACTGCTACCGACTAAAGGCTCGGCGAAAGCCAGTTTGTCGGTATCCTTGCGCCCCATCAGAGGCCAATATTCGGGCAGCAGCACCCAATCCGCGCCTTGCTCGGCTGCTTGGCGCACGAGGCGTTTCATGGTGTCGATATTGGCATCGGGGTCGGTGGACGAAATCATTTGTACAGCGGCGGCGCGGATGTTTTGCATGGCGGTTTTCCTGTCGGGTCGTCTGAAAAGGGCAAAGGATGGTTTGTTTTATAGTGGATTAAATTTAAATCAGGACAAGGCGACGAAGCCGCAGACAGTA
>CALDNV010000212.1:0-2778 GCA_937914605.1 uncultured Neisseria sp. | reverse complement strand
CATGAAGAAAGGTCGTCTGAAAACAGGAAATCTATTTTCAGACGACGTTTTTATTTGGTTTTTTAAAGTCAGGTTGGGCGTTTTTTTCGTGGGCAAAGCCCACGCTACGGTTGGATTGTGGATGGAACATGTGGTTTGTTTGAATACATGAAGAAAGGTCGTCTGAAAACAGGAAATCTATTTTCAGACGACGTTTTTATTTGTTTTTTTAAGACAGGTTGGGCAGTGTTTTTCGTGGGCAAAGCCCACGCTACGGGAGGGTTGTGGATGGGATGTATGGTTTTTTTGAACGCATGAAGAAAGGTCGTCTGAAAATGGGAAACCCGTTTTCAGACGACCTTGGTTACCACCTGTTTAACAAAAACTTATTCTGCCAATTCGGTTTGCTGGTGCGACATGAGTTCTTGTCCGACATCGGTCAGGAGGTTGAGGTAACGCTCGTACTGCTTGAGGATGTCGGCGATGAGTTCGCGGCGGTTCATATATTGCACGTCGTAGCCGCTGCGGCCGTCGAAGAAGTAGGTGTAGGGCTCGTAGGTTACGTTGTGACGGATGTGCGGGAGGTGACCGTCTTTGATAAGTTGTTCGGACACTTCGCGCTTGATGGTTTTAATGCCGTACATGAAGTCGCGCAGGGACTCTTTGTGGATGGTGAATTCGACGGCAGGCTCTTCGCGGTCGAAGTGGGTTTGGATGTCGACGCTCAGGCCGTATTTGTCGGACAATTCCTCGCTCAGTTCGCGCATGGCGGGCAGGGCGGTGGTTTTGAGGAATTTGAGGATGTCTTGTTCCTGCGTTTGGTTCAGCATACGCTCGAGCCTGTCCTGCCAGTTGTCGCCGCTCCAATAGACGCTGGAGGGGGTGACGGCGGTCGTGAAGTATTTGTGGTCGGCGTTTAATCCGCGCCAGAGGCTGAAACACATAATCAGCATGAGCAGGGCGAAAGGTAGGGCGACGATGAGGGTCATGGTTTGCAGGGTGGGCAGTCCGCCGAAGCGCAAAAGGACGATGGCGGCGGCAGACATCAACAACCCCCACATCACAGCCTGCCAACGCGGGGCGGCCACGCTTTTGTCGCGGGAGGCGATGTTATTGAGGACGTAAATGCCGGAGTCGGCGGAGGTGATGAAAAAGAGGGCGATCACCATGAGGCTGACAAGCCCTGTGAGGGTTGGCAGGGGGAGGTATTCGAGGAAGCGGAAGAGGAGTTTTTCGGGCGTGCCGGTCAATTCGCCCAATGCGCCTGCTGCGGTGTGGTCGTTAATCCAGATGGCGGTGTCGCCGAAGATGGTGAACCAGATGACGCAGAACAAGGAGGGAACCGCCAAAACGCCGAAAATGAATTCGCGTATGGTGCGTCCGCGCGAGATGCGGGCGATGAAGAGTCCGACGAAAGGCGCCCAAGAACACCACCATGCCCAGTATAAGATGGTCCAGCCGCCGAACCATTCGGTATGGTTTTGTTCGTAGCTGTATGTTTTGAAACTGAGTTGTACGAGGTTGCTCAGGTAAGTGCCGAGGTTGTCGTTGAAGGCGGAGAGCAGGTGGAGGGTCGGGCCGGTGGCGAGGACGAAAACCATCAGTACAAAAGCAAGGGTCAAGTTCATCTCGCTCAACATTTTGACGCCTTTGCCTATGCCGGAGGCGGCGGAGGCGACTGCCAAACCCATGACGGCGAAAATCACGATGGTTTGTACGGAAAAGGTGTTTTCGCTTATCCAGCCGATTTGTGCCAAGCCCGCACCCAACTGCGCCGCGCCGAAACCAAGCGTGGTGATGATGCCGAACAGGGTGGCGACCAGCGCGAGTATGTCGATGATATCGCCTGCCTTACCGTCGATTTTCTCTTTCAACAGCGGATAAAAGCAGGAGCGCAGGGAAAGCGGGAGTTTGTAGCGGAAGGCGAAATAGGCGAGCGCCAACGCCATGGCGGCGTAAACCGACCAGGCATGTACGCCCCAGTGGAAGAGGGTGTGGAGCAACGCATCCTGCTGCCTTGCGCCGTTGCTGCCTTCGGTGATGGGGGACAGATAGTGGGTGAGCGGTTCGGCGACACCGAAAAACATCAACCCGACCCCCATACCCGCCGCGAACAGCATGGCGAGCCAAGACCAAAAGCTAAATTCAGGCTCTTCTTCGTTGCTGCCCAGCTTGATGTTGCCGAAGCTGCTGACCGAAAGTGCGAGCAGGAAGAAGAAGAAGGCTGAAAACGCCAAGATGTAAAACCAACTGAAGTTTTTGAAAATGCCCGTTTTGGCGGCATTGAGGACGGTTTCTGCCTGCTGCGGAATCAAAAGCGCGATGCCGATGACCAGCAGCACGAAGGACAGCGTAACGGAAACGACGAAGGGATTGAACGAAGAGCGGTTGCGTAAGAAATGAAATAAAGACAAACCTTGACCTCCTTTGGGATGGTGAGGCAGGCGGATACGGGTGCAAGGCTGTATATGGTTGATTAACAAAAACTAGGAATAAAACATGGTCTGTCGGACAGGGTCCGAGACTTTCCCGATTTTTGGTAATCCACTATAAAACGCAGACAAAAAACGAATGGCGTTTAAACCGTCCTGCCGGATGAAAAACAAGGGAAAAAGAGAGTAAAAACGCACGGATGAATGAGCCGTAATGAGGGCCGGATGAGACAAAATGGATGATGATTATTTCTTTGTTTGAAGGAATAATAACAAAATCAGGGGATTGTTTCAAATTGGGAAAGATTTGTGTGTATAGTGGATTAACTTTAAACCAGTACGGCGTTGCCTCGCCTTGCCGTACTAT
>CALDNV010000211.1:0-3420 GCA_937914605.1 uncultured Neisseria sp. | reverse complement strand
ACTATACATCTTAACCAAAAATAAATATTCTTATCTCATTAAGACACTCCCTAAAACATCCGCTAATTCTCCTCTAACACTCCCCCTCTAGAATGATGTTCAGAAAAAAGAAAAACAAGTCTCCTCACATAACGATAGTCTGCTCACACTGACACGGACGGAACATCATTTTCCCCACCATCGTTTTTCCCCTAAGGAGCGTATCATGAAACTGAATCTGCAAAAAACCACCGCTGCTGTTTTGGCTGTTTTGTTCAGCGCAGGCGTATTTGCCGCCAACAATGCCTACAATCCATTTGATTACGGTTACCAAAACCACAAATACGGCAAAAAATGGGGCAAACCCGCATCTGAAGCCGAAGGCGAAAAAGTGATGAAACACGCTGCCTACCGTTCGGGCGTGCACTACACCAACGTCAACCGCATGCCCGGCAATGTAGACCGCAACGGCGTGAAAACCGTACAGGTTAACGACGCACGCACCCGTCAAAACCTCGGCCGTTATGCGTTCAACACCATCAAGAGCGGCGGCTCTGAAGTGTACTACGGCGAGTGGGTCGGCAAAGAATACGCCAAAGGCACCAACCGCGGTGTTTTCTACTCTGGCGACAAACGCGCTACCTCTATGCCGGTATCCGGTGTAGCCAACTACGCCGTCAAAGGTATCAACAACTACACCGGCAACAACCCGATGGTCGGTACTTTGCGCGCGGACTTCGGTCAACGCGTCTTGGCTGGTTCTATGAAAAACAACGCTGTACAGATGGACATCCATTCCCGCATCAAACCGTCCAGCGCATCGTTTGAAGGCTACGCCCGCGCCAACGGCCACTTCGGTAAAACCGAAGGCCACTTCTTCGGTCACAACGCAAGCGCGCTGGCCGGTGTTGCCAAATTTAAAACCGACCGCAACTTGGATACGGCATTCGGCGGTGTGAAACGCTAAAATCCGTAGTTAAGTAAAATAAAGCCTGCTTCACGCAGGCTTTTTTAAACACCAGCCCGCCAACCTTCTCAAGGTCGTCTGAAAACCGCCGACCGGAAAGCCGACACCATGTACAAACCGTCTGCCTGCCTTATCCTCTTTCTTGCCGCCCCCGTCCTTGCCGCGCCCCGTTCTGACTTTTCAGACGACCGTACCGCGCAACGCCTGTGGCAGGACACCCGCCAAACCATGCAGGAGCAGGAACAAAAAGTGCGCGAATACCGCCTCGACATTCCCGCCGAACACATCGGGCAGACAGCCGAAACCGACCCCGAAGCCGACCAAGGCGAAGCCCTGTTTAACGCCGTCAACCGCAGCGACTGGCAAACCGTGCGCCCGCTGCTTGAGCGTTATACCCAGCAAACCGAATACGACCCCGACATCGCCCTCTTTGCCCGCGCCTCGCTCGCCCGCGGCGAAGGCAGGTGGAAAGATGCCAAACAAGACTACGAAACCCTGCTGCAACGCCATCCCGACTTCACGCGCGGACGGCTCGATTACGCCCGCCTGCTCTTTGAAGGTCGTCTGAACCGCGAAGCCACTTCCGAATTCATGCGCCTTCAAAACGAAGACCTGCCCGAAGCCGTCAAAGAAAACATCGGCCATTTCCGCGACTCTCTAAACCAACGCCAAAGTTGGCAGGGCAGCCTTTCCGTCGGCGCCGTCCACAACAGCAACATCAACGAAGGCAGCGGTAAAGTTTGGTGTAAAACCCAAATCGACGGCGAATGCTGGGAAGAATTTTCAGGCGACCAGCCCATTTCCGCCAACGGCATCAAATACGAAGCCGCCGCCGTCCGCCGCTGGCAGATTAAAGGACACCACGGCATCGCCGCCCGCGCGCTCGGCTACGGCCGCTTCTACCGCGACCATAAAGACTTCAACGAACACACGCTCAACCTCAGCGCAGGCTATCAGTTTGAAAACCACCGCCACACCTTCGCCCTCGCCCCGCTTGTCGAATGGAACGGCAGCGGCGGCAAAACCCTCAACCGCGCCTACGGCGTGCGCAGCGAGTGGAACCTCGACAAAGGCAACTGGACGTGGAACACCGAAGCCGAGTGGAAACACCTCTCCTATTCCGACAAAACCCGCCTGCTCGACGGCAGCCTCTTCTCCGTTTACAACACCCTGTCCTACTTCCCGCGCAACGACCTCATGCTCTACGGCGGCATAGACTGGC
The DNA here is from genome assembly GCA_937914605.1 of uncultured Neisseria sp. Taxonomy (GTDB): domain Bacteria; phylum Pseudomonadota; class Gammaproteobacteria; order Burkholderiales; family Neisseriaceae; genus Neisseria. The sequence goes on along the minus strand of CALDNV010000211.1, from coordinate 1,252 downwards.
AGCAGCGCAAAGCCAAAGAGCCCGTGGACAGCTACCGCCTCATCTCCGCACGGCTGGGCGCGGCGAAAATATTTGAAGCCGGCTTCGACGCCTCCGCCTCCGCCACCTTCGGCATCCGCAGCCACCGCGAAGAAAACGCCGTCCTCGAACAACGCCGCCGCGACAAAGAACAAACCTACCGCCTCAGCATAGGCGCGGACCGCTGGAAATTCGCCGGCCTCAAGCCCGTCCTCAGCTACAAACACCGCCGCGTCCACGGCAACACCGACTGGCTGTACAGCTACAAGCAAAACGAAGTCGGTTTGTCGTTGGTGAAATCGTTCTAACGCAGGACGCAGAAACGCAAAGGTCGTCTGAAATTCAGTTTTCAGACGACCTTTTCGCGTTTTGAATTATTCCCCGTCTTTAACCGGATAATCAGGCAAGTACACGTCGAAGCGGGTGCTTTTGCCCGTGTATTGGTAGGCGGGTTTTTCGCCGTTGAGAAACTCGCCGAGGCGCGGGCGTTTGACGACGACGCGCTTTTTGGCGACGGCGCGGGCGGCGGCAAGCAGCTCGGCTTCTTCTTGGGCGGCACCGACGACGCTGTGGAAATACGCCATTTCTTTTTTGACGGCGGCGGATTTTTGGCGTTCGGGGTACATGGGGTCGAGGTACACGATGTCGGGGCGCGATTGGGCGGCGAGTTCCCGCATCAATTCGACGGCGTTGCCATAATGGAAAGTCATGCGGCGGGCGATGTCTTGAATTTCAGGCTCTTGCAGCGCGCGTTCGAGGCCGTCGGCGAGCAGGCAGGCGACGGCGGGATGCTGCTCGAAAGTGTGGACGTTCAAACCGAGCGAGGCGAGGACGAAACTGTCGCGCCCGAGTCCGCCGGTGCCGTCCCAGACGGTCGGTTTGGTTGTGTGGTTGACCGCTTTGGCAATCAGCTCGCCGCCGCCTTTGGTGCGCCGGTATTGGGCTGCACCGCCGCCGAAATCGACGCGGACGCGCCCCTTCTCCCCCGCGCGGCACAAGCTGACGCCCTCCGCATCGGCAAGCAGGTATTCGCCGCTGTCGGGCAGGTCGGACAAAATCGGAAGCTGGAATTGCCGCGCCAAACGGCGGGCGTGTTCGGTGGCGGTGTCGGCGAGATAAATGGGCGTCATGGCGGTTGCGGGTCGGGGTTGTCTGAAAAGGGCGGATTATATAGTGGATTAAAATAAAAATGAGACAAGGCGGCAATGCCCGCCGTGTACGGATAGTACATAAG
>CALDNV010000210.1:0-7732 GCA_937914605.1 uncultured Neisseria sp. | reverse complement strand
ATTGACGGTTTTGACAAAACCCGCACAGCAGATTTTCAGACGACCTCAAATGAAGGCTGCCCGAATCAATAAAAAATAAGTGATGGGAAATCTGTGTTTGGGAATGGAAATTTATGATTTTGAGATATTTAGGTACAGAATCGTTTACGAATGAACAAATGAAATCTGTCATATTACAAAACAATTTAGGAATATATATCATTTCTATTACATCATCAAGAATTTAACTTGCTATTATTTACATAAATCTGTTGTTTTCGCATATTTGCAACAAATATGGTAAAGGGTCGTCTGAAAGCGTTTCAGACGACCCCGAATTGATTGCAAACAATACTATTCACATAGTCATAATTTATTTTCCAGACACTGTCTCCCCCATATGTAAGCAATTTGGGCTATCCCTATGTTTTCCTTTATAATACCTGCCTCTTTGACCTCTTCCCTCCTCCATGAAACCGATTCCTAGCTATACGCGCTGGTGGCGTTATAAATCCTACCTGCCCGACGCATCGCTGCCGGCGCATACGGTGGATTGCCCGGACTGCGGCAACCGCATGGATATTCCGCGCCTGCGGCAGGGGCAGGAAGCGCATTGTCCGGTGTGCAATCATGAAGTGGTCGAGGTGGAAAACAATCCTTATGTTGCGCCGCTGGCTTACGCGACGACTTCGCTGATTTTGATGGCGTTTGCGTACAGCATGGTTTATATCCGCGTGGAACTCTTCGGCGTAACATCCGTCCTGTCGCTGCCTGAAATGATGCGGCTTTTGATTTATCAGGATTACGGCTTTCTGGCGGAAGTGATGTTCGTCCTCACGTTCGGCGCGCCGGTATTGTTTTTGCTGCTTTGTTTGTACGTTTATACCGCGTTGGTGCGCGAGCGGGCATATCCTGCGCTGCGGTTTGCGACGCGGGTTTTGGTCAGGCTGCGCCATGCGATTATGGTGGATGTGTTCTTTATTTCCACTTTGGTGGCGTATATCAAGCTCTCGTCTGTGGCGGAGGTTGAATTCGGCTCGGCATTTTATTTGATGTTTGCGCTGTCGGTCATGCTGATTCGGACTTCGGTCTCGATTCCGCAGCATTGGGTTTATTATAAAATCCACAGACTGACGGGCGGGGATGCGGTACAAGCGGCATCTGAAGACAAAATTTGTTGCAGCCGCTGCCTGTATTTCCGCGATAAAGACGAGCAGCCTTGCGAGGTTTGCGGTGCGGATTTGTACCGTCGCCGCCCGAAAAGCCTGAGCATTTCGCTGGCGTTTTTGATTGCGGCGTTTATCCTGTATTTCCCCGCGAATATTCTGCCGATTATGATTTCGTCGAACCCTACCGCGCTGGAAGTCAATACGATTTTCAACGGCATTGTGTATATGTGGAACGACGGCGACAGGCTGATTGCGGTGATTATTTTCAGCGCGAGTATTTTGGTGCCGGTATTGAAGATTATCGCGATGGCGGTTTTGATTGCGTCTGCTTATTTCAAACCGCCGATGAGCGCGCCGAAAATGTCGGTGCTTTACCGGATTACCGAATCCATCGGCCGCTGGTCGATGATTGATATTTTTGTGATTATTATTTTGATGAGTTCGTTCCACACCAACATGGCGCGCGTCGTCCCCGGCGGGGCGGCGGTTTATTTCTGCCTGGTGGTGGTATTGACCATGCTGTCTGCCTATTATTTCGACCCCCGCCTGATTTGGGACAGGCAGCAGCAGCTTTCAGACGACCCCGATTCCGACGATAACCAGAAACAATGAAAAAACACGATTCTTCTCAAACGCATCGCGCACCCGCGCGTGTCAAAAAAACCAATGTCTTCACGTCTATCGTGTGGCTGATTCCGCTGATTGCGCTGATTGCGGGCGGCTGGCTGCTGGTAAAGGACATCCGCAACCGAGGTCCGGTCGTCACGCTTTTGATGGACAGCGCGGAAGGCATTGAAGTCAACAATACGGTGATTAAAGTGTTGAACGTCGATGTCGGACACGTTACCCGCATCAAACTGCGCGACGACCAAAAAGGCGTGGAAGTAACCGCCCAGCTTAACGCCGATGCGAAAGACCTCATCCGCAGCGATACGCAGTTTTGGGTGGTGAAACCGCGTATCGACCAAAGCGGTGTAACCGGTTTGAGCACGCTCCTGTCCGGCTCGTATATCGCGTTCACGCCGGGCAAAAGCAATGAAACGAAGGATGTATTTGAAGTGCAGGATATTCCGCCGATTGCCGCCATCGGGCAAAGCGGCCTGCGCCTGAAGCTGGTCGGCCAAAACGACAAAATCCTCAACGTCAGCAGCCCGGTGCTTTATGAAAACTTTATGGTCGGGCAGGTGGAAAGCGCGCGTTTCGAGCCATCCGACCAAACTGTGCATTACACCATCTTCATCCAAAGCCCGAACGACAAACTGATTAATTCCGCCAGCCGCTTCTGGCTGGAGAGCGGCATCAATATCGAAACCACGGGCAGCGGCGTGAAACTCAATTCCGCCCCTCTGCCTGCGTTGCTTTCCGGTGCGATTTCATTTGATTCGCCGAAAACCAAAGACAGCAAAAATGTGAAAAGCGAAGACAGTTTCACGCTTTACGACAGCCGCAGTGAAGTGGCAAACCTGCCTGACGACCGTTCGTTGTATTACACCGCATTTTTCAAACAATCCGTGCGCGGCTTGACCGCCGGTTCGCCCGTCGAATATAAAGGACTGAATGTGGGCGTGGTTTCCGACGTTCCCTATTTCGACCGCAACGATAGCCTGCATTTGTTTGAAAACGGCTGGATTCCCGTGCGTATCCGCATTGAGCCGTCGCGCATGGAAATCAATGCCGACGAACAAAGCAAAGAACATTGGAAACAACAATTCCAAGCCGCTTTGGGCAAAGGTCTGACCGCCACCATTTCCAGCAACAACTTGATTACCGGCAGCAAAATGGTCGAACTGACCGACCAGCCTTCTTCTTCACCCAAGCTGAGACCGCACGCCGTTTACGCAGGCGATACCGTCATTGCCACACGAGGCGGCGGTTTGGACGATTTGCAGGCGAAAGTGGCAGATTTGCTGGAGAAATTCAACAACCTGCCGTTGGATAAAACCGTTGCCGGGTTGAACGGTTCGCTTGCCGAACTCAAATCCACCCTCAAATCTGCCAATGCTGCCCTAAGCTCCATTGACAAACTGGTCGGTAAACCACAAACGCAAAATATCCCCAACGAGCTGAACCAAACCCTGAAAGAATTGCGCCAGACCCTGCAAGGCGTATCGCCGCAATCGCCCATCTACGGCGATGTGCAAAATACCCTGCAAAGCCTGGATAGAACCCTCAGAGACGTACAGCCCGTCATTAATACTTTGAAAGAAAAACCCAACGCGCTGATTTTTAACAGCAGCAGCAAAGACCCCATCCCGAAAGGAAGCCGATAATGCGCCTCTTCCCGATTGCCGCCGCCCTGACGCTTGCCGCCTGCGGCACTACGCAAAGCCCGCAATATTTCGTCCTGCCCGACAGCCAATACATCCGACCGGCGGCTCAAGGCAGTGAAATAGCAGTCAAAGTCAACCTTGCCGAACCGCTTGCCAGCGGCGGCCTCGTTTATCAAACCGACGCGTATCACGTGAATCTGGCGAAGAACCACCTTTGGGCGGCGCCGCTCGACGGCGCGTTGGCGGCAAACCTCAGCAACAAACTCAACCGCCTCAACCCGCACCATACTTTCGTTCCCGCCTCACGCAGCCAAAGCGGGCAAACCCTGAAAATCTATATCGAGGCTTTCCAAGGCAGCTATCAGGGGCAAACCACCGTCAGCGGCTACGCCTTATGGCCGGACGGACGCAGCAAACCGTTTGACGTTACCACCCCGCAACAAGGCGATGGCTATACCGCCATGCTGGAATCTTTGGAAAACGGTTTGAACGAAGCGGCAAAAAGCATCGCCTATTGATGAGGTCGTCTGAAAACCCCTGTTGTGGGTTTCGCCAAAACCATTCATCGTGCAAAAGGAAGAAACATGCAAAACATCACGCTTTATACCCACCCCTTTTCACGCGGCAGATACGTCGTATGGATGCTCAAAGAATGCGGCGCGGAATACACCGTCGTACCCGTCCAGTTCGGCACGCAAATGAAATCCGCCGAATATCTCGCCATCAATCCCCAAGGGCAAGTCCCCGCGCTCAAATTCGGTGATGCCGTACTGACCGAATCGACCGCCATCATTACCTTTTTGGCAGAACAGTTTCCCAACAAACACCTCATCCCCGCCGCAGGCACGGTAGAACGCGGCGAATACTACCGCTGGATGTGCATATTGATGCACCTCGAATACGCAGCCTTCAACAAACTGCACAACCTGCCCGTCGATACGCCCGAATGCCGCCGCCAAATCGGTTACGGCGATTTCGATACCGCATGGAACACCTTGCGCGAACACTTGAAAAACCGCGACTACATCGTCGGCAACAGCTTTACCGCGATGGATTTGTACTGCTCCGCGCTGATTCTGCACTTAACGCAAAATTGGAAAGTGTTGCCCGCCGATGAATCCGACGTATTGCAACGCTACGCCGCCAAACATCTCGCCCGCCCCGCTTTCGCCGAAACCACGGCATGGATGCTGGAAACCGCCGCCCAAATGCCGCCGGTGGCATAAATCAAGATTACAAGATTATTAGAACCGAAAGGTCGTCTGAAACCTACTGTACGGGTTTCGCCAAAAACATTCACAACGCAAAAGGAAAAGACATGCAAAACATCACGCTCTACACCCATCCCTTTTCACGCGGCACATACGTCGTATGGATGCTGAAAGAATGCGGCGCGGAATACACCGTCGTCCCCATCCAATTCGGCGCACAGATTCAGTCCGCCGAATATCTTGCCATCAATCCCCAAGGGCGGGTTCCCGCGCTCAAATTCGGCGATACCGTATTGACCGAATCACTTGCCATCATTACCTTTTTAGCAGAACAGTTCCCCGACAAACACCTCATCCCTGCCGCAGACACGTTGGAACGCGGCGAATACTACCGCTGGATGTGCCTGTCGCTGCACCTCGAATACGCAGCCTTCAACAAACTGCACAACCTGCCTGTCGATACGCCCGAGCGCCGCCGCCAAATCGGTTATGGCGATTTTGATACCGCATGGAACACCTTGCGCGAACACTTGAAAAACCGCGACTACATTATCGGCAACAGCTTTACCGCACTGGATCTGTACTATTCCGGGCTGATTCTGCTCTTAACGCAAAACTTTAAAGTATTGCCTGCCGATGAAACCGATGTATTGCAACGCTACACCGCCAAACATCTCGCCCGTCCCGCCTTTGCCGAAACCATGGCATGGGCGCAGGAAACCGTTGCCCAAATGCCGCCTGCGGAATAAATCAAGGCTATTAAAACAAAAAAGTCGTCTGAAAACCCGATTGAGAAGGGCTTTCAGACGACCTTTTATCAGACGATTGGAAAATCAGTATTTCACCGAATCATTACCGCTGTTTTTTTGGATAAATTCAATTTTATAACCGTCAGGATCTTCCACAAAAGCAATAACGGTCGTGCCGTGCATCATCGGTCCTGCCTCGCGCACAACTTTGCCGCCTTTTTGTCTGACCCGTTCGCAAGCCTCATACGCATCATCCACTTCCACTGCGATATGACCGTAAGCGTTGCCGATATCGTAGCTTTCCGTATCCCAGTTGTGCGTCAATTCCAGTACGGTATTTTCGGCTTCATTACCATAACCGACAAACGCTAAAGTAAATCGTCCTTCAGGATAATCGTGACGGCGCAGCAAAGACATACCTAAAACATTTTGATAGAAGTCCAAAGATTTTTCGAGGTTGCCAACGCGCAACATCGTATGGAGCAGTCGCATAATGTATTCCTTTTATAGTGGATTAACTTTAAACCAGTACGGCGTTGCCTCGCCTTGCCGTACTATCTGTACTGTCTGCGGCTTCGTCGCCTTGTCCTGGTTTAAAGTTAATCCACTATATATTGTTTTAAAAACAGATTTTATCATAGTTCGCCCTAAGCGCCGATTGTCTGCACGGAACGAAATAGCGACACATTTTATCCATAAGGAACAACTTTTTCATCCGTCAGGCAGCCACCCTCGTTTTTCAGACGACCTTGCTTTATAATTATGCTTTATGTGTTTTTCAGAACTATCATGAAGTTAAGACAAACAGCCGCTCTTTTATGGCTGTCCATCCTCTCTTTGCCGGCATTTGCCATCGATTTCGGCCGCATCCCTCAAGACGAAATTTCCGTGTATGTTCAAGAATTGGACAGCGGAAACGTCTTGGTCGACCACCGTTCGAATGTGCCGGTCAACCCCGCATCGACCATGAAGCTGGTTACAGCGTTTGCCGCATTTAAAGCTTTGGGCGGCGATTACCGCTGGACGACCCAATTTAAAAGCGACGGCACGATTCAAGGCGATACCTTGCAAGGCGATATTTACTGGGTTGGCAGCGGAGACCCTGTTTTCGACCAAGAAGGCTTGGTCGGGATGCAGCAGCAATTGCGCGATAAAGGCATACGCAAAATCACCGGCGGCTTGGTACTCGACCGCCATTTATGGGGAGATATTCAAAATCCGAACGATTTCGAATCCGATGTCGGCTCTCTATTTATGACGCCGCCCGACCCGCATATGCTGGCTTACAAAGTCGTATCGGTCAAACCGGAACGCAATGACATGGGCGGTGTGGATCTTGTGACCAACCCGCCCCTTCCCGACATTAAAATCGACAACAAAATCAACGTCACGCCATCAAACGCATCCTGCAAAGCCTTACAAAACCATATGCGCGTAAACTACAAAGGCGGCGTATTGCATGTTTCCGGCAAAGTTCCAGAATCGTGTTTGGGCAATGAAATGTACGTCAACATGTTGAACATGCGTGAATTTGTACAAAAAAGCTTTATCAACCAATGGCGTTACTCAGGCGGAGAAATTACCGACGGTATCAGGGCAGCATCCGTGCCGCCTCATGCCAAAACGCTGGCGGTACACCAATCCAAACCCATGTCTACCATTTTGACGGACATGAACAAATATTCGAATAATCTGATTGCGCGCTCCGTATTCCTGAAATTGGGAGGCGAGCATTCCGGCAACTCCGCCTTGCAGCAAGCCTCTTCAGCCGTAAAACGTGAATTGGCTACCGCGGGCGTGGATACGGAAAACTTGGTCTTGGAAAACGGTTCGGGCCTATCCCGCCGTGAACGCGTCAGCGCCAATATGTTGGCGCAAATGCTGGAAAAAGCCTATTTCAGCCCGTTCAAACAAGACTTCATCGATACCTTACCCATTGCCGGCAAAGACGGCACGCTGAAATACCGCCTCAAACAGGCAGGCCCTGCCCTGCGCCTGAAAACGGGCACGCTCAAAGATGTACGCGCCCTCGCCGGATATTGGCTGGGAGACAAACCCATGATCGTGGTGGTGGTGATTAACAGCCCTAATGCAACTAACTATCTGAATGATTTGGATAAACTGGTTTCAAAAATCGTACAGCCCGGCGGTGACGCTTGGATTGATGCGAAAATGAAGTGCGCAGAACGGATGGAAGCTTAAAAAGCATCAAAACACTTCAGGCAGCCGGAGAAATGACTTTCCGGCTGCCTGAAGTGTTTTTCAGAGGTCGCAAATCCTACTGTTCCGTTTTATAGTAGATTAAATTTAAACCAGTACGGCGTTGCCTCGCCTTAGCTCAAAGAGAACGATTC
>CALDNV010000209.1:0-4392 GCA_937914605.1 uncultured Neisseria sp. | reverse complement strand
ATCTGTACTGTCTGCGGCTTCGTCGCCTTGTCCTGATTTAGTTAATCCACTATATTGATGGAATGGCTTGAGGTCGTCTGAAAAATCAAAGGCTTGTTTTGCTTTTGGTCTTAGTGATGAGGCATTCAACCGAAAACCTGATGAATAGGTGACAAAACCGGCGAACCGATGCCGTTATGAAAAAAAGGTCGTCTGAAACCCAAAATCGGATTTCAGACGACCTTTAACTTTATCCTCAGACGGATAGCTTACATTTGCTGTTTCGCCGCGTTGATGGCGTTTTGGTCGGGATTGATCAAAATCTCGACGCGGCGGTTTTGGGCGCGGCCTTCGGCTGTGGCGTTAGACGCGATCGGGTGGCGCGAGCCGTAGCCGGCGGTGGTCAGGCGCGAGCCGTTCACGCCGCGGGATTGCAGGTAATCGGCAACGGCAAGCGCGCGGTTGCGGGACAGTGGTTCGTTGATGGCGTCGTTGCCGGTGTTGTCGGTATGACCGTTAATCGTCAAAGTCGTGTCGGGGTATTGCACCAGCGTTTCGGAGGCGGTCGCCAAAGCGTTTCGTGCCTGATCGCTCAATGCCGCGCTGCCTGTGGCGAAGGTGACGTTTTCAGGCATCACCAGCTTGATTTGGTTGCCTTGGCGTTCCACTTCGATGTTGGTGTTTTTCAGGTTTTCGCGCAGTTTTTTCTCTTGATAGTCCATGTAGCCGCCTACGCCCGCGCCAATCGCGCCGCATGCCAACGCGGAATTGCGCGCGCCTTTGCCGCCGTGGGTCAGTGCGCCGACGATGCCGCACACTGCCGCGCCGCCCAAGCCGTACATGGCGGTTTTGCTGGTGTTGCGTTGTCCGCTTACAGGGTCGGTTACGCAGCCGGTCAGAGCCAAAGGGATTGCCAATGCGGCAACGGTCAGGGATTTCAAGAGTTTCATTAAGATGTCCTTTCGACAACGACGCAGGGGTCGTCTGAAAATCAGTTGGAAGAAGGGATGGTTCCCGCCATGACTCATATTGCCATTAATCCAATCGCTGTCCGTTCATTGCCCGCGCGTTTCAGGGATAACGCGACGCGGCAGCCTTGATTAAGGTGTTTTTCATTCAAAACAAAAGACTAGGTTTGAAGGGGGTTGTCATCACGCAGGAGTATCTATTTGATTGGGCAAAAGAAAAGCGATTTGGTTCACTGAGCGCCGATAATTGGCATGGCGGTATGCGGATTTGCCGCGATACCGCTTTTTAACGCTGTTTCGCACGATGCCGCCGATACCATCCCGCCAGCGCAAATTTCAAGCGCACTTTCACATCATAGCCCACAGACCCCGCGCCCAAGATGAACAAGACGGCGGATACCGGCAGCGCGAAATGGTGTCCGATTTTGTGGTAGCCCCAAGCACCCACGACGCCGCCCAATAGAAATGCCCACATCAAGCCGTTCAACAGCCACATCTTCGGTTTGTTGACATGCACATGAGGCAGGCGCGGATGATGTTTTTTCGAATAATATAGCGCACGCGAAAGCTCGATGCCCAAGTCGGTCGCCGTGCCGGTCATGTGCGTCGAACGGATGGCGCCGCCGGACAAAAGCGTCATCACCGTATTGTGCATTCCCATGATGAAACACATTAAAAACAAAGCCAATGACGGGAAAACCAAATTCCCGTCCCCGATGTTCCACTTCGATGTCGTCAGACCGAACAAGCCGAATATCAGCAGATAAACCGCTTCCAGCCACATGGAAAAACCGAAGCTGCCGCGAAACCGCTTCTGCTGCGTCCACAAAACCACCCAGCCCGAATGCGCCGCGCCGACAATGAAGCACAACACGCTGATCAAAGCCACCGCCGCCGTTACCCATTCGCGCAGATAAACAGCGTCCGCCAGCATCGACATCGAGCCAGTAACGTGTGACGTATAACGTGAAAACGCAAAGAAACCGCCCGCATTGATTGCGCCCGCCAACATCGCCATGATATAGCCCAGCCTGCGGAAGCGCGCATCGGAAATATGGTGTTCGTGCAGATACGGCCTGTCCGCCTGCCAAAACGGCGGCGCGTGCAGGCGTTCGTGCCGACGCTTGTGGCGGCTGGTCGGCTGCTGTGGCTCGTTTGGTGTTTCTTCGTGATGATTTGCCGTCATATCAATCCCTTTTCAATTTTTCAGACGACCTCGATTCGATTGGATATGGTGCGATATTGTATCGCTAAGGGCTTCTTCAATGAATATGGCGAAATCACTATAGTGGATTAACTTTAAACCGGTACGGCAAGGCGAGGCAACGCCGTACCGGTTTAAAGTTAATCCACTATAAAAAAGCAGGGCGAGATACGAGGTCGTCTGAAAATGGCCCTTCACTTTTCAGACGACCTCTTGTCAGGTGGTACGGTTTGTTTTAGCCGGGTTTTGCCGTTTTGTCGGTTGGATATGGACGGTACGACAGGCTTCACAATTTGCCGCAAAAGGCGTACATTACCCCTATCCCTTGATATAAAAAGGAAAAATCATGTCTCCCATTCGAGCTTCCCTGATACTGTGCATCGCGGCGACCCTGGCCGCTTGTGCCACTACGCCCGAACAAAAAGCCGCCCGCGAACGCGCGCAAAGACGTTATGAACAGAACCTTCAAGTCAGTCTGGCTGCCGAATGCGATCCGGGGACTGCCAAACTGATGCGCAAACAGTTCGAGCAGGCGGAGCAAGTCGGCATGCCCAGTGCAGAACAAAAAGCCTTCCGCCTGAAATACATCGACAAAGTGTCCGACCCGATGTTCCAAGCCTGTTATAAGATGGCATGGCAAAATTATATTTCCCAACAACAGCTGCGCGAAGCACGCTATTACCGCTATTACGACGAGTGGGGATTTCCGTTTTACCGGCCGTATTACTGGTGGTAAAAAACGGCTTGATATGTGCGCAGCCTTGAGCCGATAGTGTGGGGCAATTGTAGAGAGCCGGCGCTAAGGCAGGCTGTTTGTGGTGTCGCGGTATCCGTTTACCGAAACATGGAGAAAGACAGCCGACGATGTAAAAAAGGTCGTCTGAAAACCCGTTTTCAAGTTTTCAGACGACCTTTCGCTTTATACAACGTCTTTATTTCTTCGCTTTGCCTTTGCCCTTAGCAGGTTTGGCAGGTGCTTTGTTCAATTGGGCCGTAGCGGTTTGGTCCAATACGCAGGACTTGGTGATGATGTTGTCCACGACTTGGTTTTGACCGTTGACGACAGTTTGTTGACGGATAGTCAGCATATTGCCGTCCACTTTGTCGATGTTGGCATAGTTGGCGCGGTTGGCAATCCATGCCACGCCTTCACCCCAGAAGCCATTGACATCATTGCCGGTGCCGACGATGCGGGAAAGACCCGGAGTCAGCTGGCCTTGGTATTTCACTTGGGCAATCACAGGCTCATCACCTTGGAAGCCGTACATGACATTCAAAGGATCAGTACCGTTTGGTCCGCATTTGTAAGCCACTTCCTTGGTGCGTTCAATATTATTGACTTCCATGGTTTTAGGCGTTTCAGGCGCGGGAGCAGATTGTTGCGCAGTAGGAGTCGGAGCAGTTTCCGGTTTAGATTTAGAGCCGGAGCTGCCGCATGCAGACAGCGCGGTAGCGATAAGGACGGCGGGAACGATTAATTTCAGATTGGATTTCATCAAGTTACTCCGGATTTAGTCTATCGGGGTCAGCATAAACTGACAGAAAGCCCTACCTTAACAGAGAAAAGAAGGCTTGTCTCGTCTGTATATGAAAATACGATACTCATTATCAATAAAGTGCTATTTGTTCTTTTGAAAACAGTGGATTTGATTTACGCAAAGCTAATTGAAATTAAGTAAAGATATATCACGAATCAACAAAATGTCGATTTTGAGGGAAGGATTAATGTTTGGTGCTGCAAGATAGGGATGATGCTAAGGAAAATAATGACGGACGAACTTTGAATCTGGTGAGGGCGATGAAGCCGAAGACAGTGAAAAGGGCAGGGGAAAATGAATGGGTTTGGCGTGAAAGAAATTCTCGCCTTGTTTTCAGTGTTCTGGAAAATGGTGCTTTTAAAATTTGAGTGGATGAGGTAAGGCTGTACGCTGGTGTAAAGCCAATCCTTTTTGCTTCAAAGAATCAATAAATATCCTGAGTTTCCTGTCTGAGAGGAGTTGGTTTAACGAAATTCAATAAGGTGATGCTGTATGGTCAAAACGGAAATTTGGGGATAGCAAGCGATAGTCTGCAAACCTCGCCTTTATCGAGTTTGGTTTTTATTGTGGAGATGCATTGGATGCAATACTTGGGATACATCGGATAGGGGGAATATAGTGGATTAACTTTAAACCAGGACGGCGTTTCCTCGCCTTAGCTCAAAGAGAACGATTCTCTAAGGTGCTGAAGCACCAAGTGAAT
>CALDNV010000208.1:0-1428 GCA_937914605.1 uncultured Neisseria sp. | reverse complement strand
CCCCATGTCTGCAACCTGCGCCCGTATCCAACCAATTTTATTGTCCGTATTGCGTATCGTAACCGCCTACCTCTTCCTCCTGCACGGCACGTCGAAATTCTTCGGCTTCCCGACTGCCATGGGCGGCGGCTCGCCCGAAGGCTTGATGCTGGTGGCAGGCATTTTGGAAATCGTTGGTGGCATCCTCTTGATTCTCGGACTGTTCACCCGTCCCGCCGCTTTCATCCTGTCCGGTCAGATGGCGGCTGCCTATTTCATGGCACACGCCTCCCAAGGTTCGGCGCTGTTCCCGCTTGCCAACGGCGGCGAATCGGCAGTATTGTTCTGCTTCGTGTTCCTCTATCTGGCAGCAGCCGGCGGCGGCTCATTGGCATTGGACAACCTGTTCGGCAAAAACAAATCCTGATAGACCCAAAGGTCGTCTGAAAACAAGCAAAGCGGATTTGGCGCATCCATTTCCAAACCCGCCAACCGATTAAACTTAAATCAAAGGAAAAACAAAATGACTTATCAAACCTTGCAACAAGCGGCAGAAACCCGCCGTTCCATTTACGCGCTGAATAAAAACCTGCCTGTCAGCAACGAAGAAATCAGCGAAATCGTCAAACACGCCGTTTTGCACACGCCTTCTTCCTTCAACTCGCAATCCACCCGCGTCGTCGTCCTCTTCGGCGAAGAACACGGCAAAGTATGGCAATTTGTTGAAGACGCTTTGCGCGCCATCGTGCCTGCCGAACAATTCGAGCCGACCGCGCAAAAATTAAACCTGTTCAAAGCAGGCGCGGCGACCATTTTGTTCTTCGAAGACCAAAACGTCGTCAAAGGCCTGCAAGAGCAGTTCCCTTCTTATGCCGCCAACTTCCCAGTCTGGGCGGACCATGCGAACGCGATGACACAATACGCCGTCTGGACAACGCTTGCCGCCGCCGGCGTGGGCGCGAACCTGCAACACTACAACCCGCTGCCCGACGCCGCCATCGCCAAAGAATGGAACCTGCCCGAAAGCTGGCTTTTGCGCGCGCAAATGGTTATCGGCGGCATCGAAGCGCCTGCCGGTGAAAAAGCCTTTGAGCCTGTGGAAAACCGTTTGAAAGTGTTCGGCGCATAATTGCCCGTCAAACAGAAAAAGGTCGTCTGAAAACCAATTTCGGTTTCAGACGACCTTTTGTTCAAATGGGCAAGGCTTAGGATAAACCAATCCGCAGCGTGGGCTTTGCCTGCGATCTTCCGCCCGAACATCCCTATCCAATCCTCCCTGTTCATCCGTGGGTAAAACCCACGCTACGGGTGACCGGCGATTTGGCGGATAGGGCAAAGCACAAAAGGTCGTCTGAAAAATTGGGATTCCGGTTTTCAGACGACCTTTCGCCCACTCTCTGCAATCCTTCTATAGTGGATTAACTTTAAATCAGGACAAGGCGAGGCAAC
>CALDNV010000207.1:0-4463 GCA_937914605.1 uncultured Neisseria sp. | reverse complement strand
GCGGTCGTTTTCGTAATCCGAACGGAAGAGCCTGTCGAAACGGATGGTGTATTTCAACTCGCCGCCGTATGAACGGCTGCCGACGCGGGCGATGGCTTGGATGGCGCGGGTGAGCTGGTACACGAGCTTGACCGACTGTTCGGCACTGGAAAGACCGTATTCGTAACCCGCGTAGAGGTTGTTGGTGAACTGCTTGCCGACGGTCAGCACTTGTTCGGCGGGGTTAAGTTCGCCGGTTTGGGCGTTGCGGCTGCGTTGGCTGGTGATGCCCAAATCGTCCACCAGTCCGAGCCTGTCGTTGACTTGTCCGGCAAGGAGCGCGCCTGCTGCTGCGGAAAGTGCGGCATTGTCGCCGTCGCTGCCGCTGCTGGCGCGGTTGAGGATGAGCCAAGAGAGCTTGTCTTTTTCGCTCATCGCCTCTTTGGCAACGAGGGTTACGCGCGGATTGGAGAGGCTGCCGAGGACTTCGACGCCCGCACCGACGGGGGAAAGGCGGCGTTCGGCGCGGATATTCAGGTTGGGGTTGTTGAGCGGGCCGACGAAAGAAACCGTACCTTTGGTGATGTCGAGGTCTTGTCCGTAGGCTTTGTAACGGCCTTTAACGACTTTAACCGTACCGACGCCTTGGATGGCTTCGCCCGGGCGGGAAGTGATGGTCAGCTTGCCGCCTATGGTGATGTCTGCACCATAACCGACGAAACGGATGTTGTCGTTGAGGTTGAGCGTCAGGTTGAGGCTGATAGGCGTTACGGCGGCGGTTTGTTTTTTCTCTTCGCCCAACACGACGACATCGTCGTCCAACGAGGGCATGGAGGATTTTTGCGAACCGAACATACCGTAGTCGCTGCCCAATGTACCGTTGAGGATGAAGCCTCTGGCTTGGTTGTATTGCACTTTCGCGCTGCCGGAGAGGCGCAGGCGACGGTTCGGACGGGAGAGGGTGTCGTATTTGTCGAAGACGACATCCACGTCAACGTCCGGATCGGCGTTGGCAAGGTTGACGGAGCCTTTCAGCTCGAGCGTACCGCCTTTGTGGAACTTGAGGCTGTCGATAATCCAGCGTTGTCCCTGCAAATGGGAACGTAAAACGCCGTTGTCGAGGATGAGGCCTTGGGTTTGGTTGCGGTAGTAGAGGTTTTCGCCGTTGAGCGTACCGGAAAGCTGGGGATCGACGACGCGTCCGCCAAGGCTGACGGCGGCATTCAGACGACCTTTGACGGTTTGTCCGACGGGCAGGAAGTTGCGGAAGACTTCGAGGTCGGCGACGTTGAGGTTGAGTTTGCCGCTCAAAGGCGCAGTGTCCATGCTGGCGCCCTGTCCGATGTTGACCGTACCTTCGGCTGTACCGTAGTTGCTGGTGCCGTTCAGGGTGGCGGCGATGGTGGGCGAACCGACGCGCCCGCCTATGGCGGCGGCGGCGTTCAGACGACCTGTAATGCCTTGCGCGGTAGCGGGCAGGAAGGTTTTGATTGCGCCCAAGTCGGGGACGTTGAGGTTGATTTTGCCGCTGACCGGCGCGTTAGCGATTTTGTTGCCGAACTGCTGGCTGATGCCCAAATCGGCGTTGACGCTGCCGAAACGGGTATTGCCTTCAAGCGTGCTGTCGATGCGGCCGTTTTGGAAACGGGTGCGCAGGGCGAGCGCGCTCAAACCTAAGGGCATTTGTTTTTTCGGGTCTTTGTTCGGCAGGATGATGTCGCCGCTTTGGCGGTTGATGTTGAGGTAGCCACGGGCGTTTTGACTGTACGCCAAATCCCAATCGCCGCCGAGTACCAAGTTGTGTTCGACGGGGATTTTGACGAAGTTTTGCAGCTCGGTGATGTGCAGGCTTTGCGCACTGCCTTTGCTGGTGATGCCGGTTTTTTTGTCCCAAACGAAGTTTTGCAGGTTGAGGCTGCCGCCCATCACGCTCCAGCGCGCCGCACTCATGGAAACGCGCTCCGCGCCTGCTTCGAGGTTCATGCGGTTTTGCAGTTTGAGGTTGAACGCGCCGCCGATGTCGAGCGTGTCCACGCTGCCTTTCCACTGATTGAAGTCTTTGTTCAGACCGCCCGCCGCGTTGACTTCGAGTTTGTAAGGCTTGCCGTCCAACGCCATGCTGCTGCTGCCGTGTATGCGGTGTTGCGCACCCGTGCCGTTGAGGGACAGGTCGACCGCATCGATGACGGTCGCGCCGCCGGAAAGGGCGATGTGGCTGCCTTTGATATCGGCGGCAAGCGGACGGTTGATGTCGGGCGTGCCTTTGAGTTTGAAGTCAAGCATGCGGATGTTGACGGCTTCGCCGACACGCAGCGCGCGCGCTTCGCCGGAGAGGTCAGCTTCGTAGGTTTTCAGCCCGCCTTTGAGGTCGCCTGAAATGTAGCCGCGCGTATTGAGCAGCCCGCCCAGTCCGAAACCGAAACGGGAAAGGTCGGGAGCGGTGATATCGATATTGAGGCGGTCGCCTTTTTTGCCGAAGCTGCCGTTGGTTTTGACGATATTGTTGCCCAAACGCAGGTCGGTCAGCGCGCGCGGGAGGTGTCCGGATTCGTAAACGACGTCGGCTTTGCCGCTGAGGGGGACGTTGTTTAACGTACTCGGCGCAAACTGCATTTTGCCGGCGAATTTTTCTTTCGCCAGTTCGCCTGAAAGATTGATGGTGCCGTTGACGCTGCCGGCGGGCAGTTTTGAGTCTAGGCGGGAAGGATTGAACGCCTTGCTGGAAACGTCGAGCTTGAGCAGGCGGTCTTTGAAGAGTTCGAGCGAACCTTGCGCCGTCAGTTCGCCGCCGTTTTGCGGCGCGACGCGGACGCGGTCGAGTTTGAGGGTGCGTTGACCGTGTTGTCTGTCGGTAACGAAGGACAGCAGGCCGGAGAGTTGCGCGCTGCCGCTTTCAAGATTCCAGTCGATAGCGGGCGAGGCGGTTTCGCCTTTGACGCCGATAAATCCGTTCCACTGACCGGCAACATTGGTGCGGACGAGGTCGTCTGAAACGAGGTTGTTCACATTAATCTTGAGCGCCAGCGCGTTTTTCACCGTATCGACCGTACCGGCGACATTGAACGAACCTTCCTCCAACAGCCCGATTTCAGACTCTTGGACGGTTACCACGCCGTTGTCGTTAATCGTGAAGTCCGCCAAAATATTGCGCACCGGAATGGCTTTTTCATCGGCAAAACCCGCCGCCTTGTTTTCCAAGTCGAGCGAACCGTCCAGCGCGATACCGTGCGTAAACGAAGGCACGACGGTCGCGTCAAACGTCAGGTTTGCCTTGGGCAGCGACGGCAGGAAAGCCGTCGGATTGATGTTGAAACCCTTGATCAGCACCTCGCCGATCATCTTGTCCAACGAAGCGGCAAACGGATGCACCGTAGATTTCGCCGACAAATGCACATCGTCGCCGTCCAGCAGGATTTCAGTCTGCACGTCCTGCAAGCTGCCCCACAGACGCGCCTTACCCTCTATCGTCTCGCCTTCCAGCTCGCCCTTCGTCTGAATCATCGTATTGAGCGCAAAAGGCTTCTCCAGCCCGACCACCGCCGAACCCGTCGAATTGCTCCACGGCGTATCAAGGGTTTTCAAATCCAAGCGGTGTTCTTTCCGATCGTAATGGTATGCCGCATTCAGATGGTCGAGATAGGCCGTCTGCTTGTCAAAATTTTTGCCCACGCTGAGCCTGCCCGTCTCAAAACGGTCGATAAACACCAACACAGGCAAATCAATGCTCTCAGGCAGCCCTTTGGACGGCTTTTTCTCTTTCGGCGGCGTCGGCTTCGGCACGACCGCAATATCGCCCGCCACAATTTCAGTAATGTGCAGGCTGCGCTGAAACAGCTCGGATGGCTTCCAATCAAAACGGAACGCGCTGATTTTCACATCCGCCCCATCCGTTTCAATCATCCACTTATCGCCGTGAAAACCCTTAACCAGCGTACCTTCCAGCGTTTCCGAAGCAATCTTCACGCCAAACCAGGACGGAATCTTGTACAAACCGAAACGCAAACCCGATTCCGTCCCCACCAGCCAAGCAATAAAGCCCGCCAGCGCACACACCAACACAACCAACGTCAGCAACAGACCCCGCAACCAGCGTCTCTTGCGCTTGGGCGGGGTGGGTTGTGTTTCAGACGACGTAGGCACACTGTTTAGCGTTTCTTGGGCTTCTTGGACTGCTGTTTCGGACATCTTGGCTTTCTTGTATGACTTAACGGCTGCACAGGACTCCGCCGCACCCGACGGAATCGGCTTTTCAGACGACCCCATATCAGGACAGGACGTCTGAAAAAGGATAATCATATCCCATTGCAGCGAATTGTGCTTGGGAAAGACAGCATTTCAGGTTTCAGACGACCCCATATACCCAAACGCCATGTTCACAGCGGTAAAATGCCAACAAATGTAAAAAGGTCGTCTGAAAAGACTGCAGAGATTATAGTGGATTAACTTTAAATCAGGACAAGGCGACGAAGCCGCAGACAGTACAG
>CALDNV010000206.1:0-1209 GCA_937914605.1 uncultured Neisseria sp. | reverse complement strand
GGACAAACACAACTCGGCTTAACAACTTGGCTGGGGAATGTTTCCCGTGATGCCGAAGACTTGATCGTCAGCAACCATTAAACAGCTTTTTCAGACGACCCCTTTGTTGAGAAAAGCTTCTTTCAAACTATTTTTAGACATACTTGGAATAACTTAATTAAGGACACATCATGTCAAACATCAGCCGCAGCGTATTATTTGGCAAGTTGAATACCACCTTGTATAAAACTCTGGAAAATGCCTACACCTTCTGCCGTCTTCGTGAAAACAGCTACGTTGAGTTGGTTCACTGGCTTCATTCTCTGCTGCAAACCGAAAAAACCGATATCTTCTGCCTGATCAACAGTTTTAATTTAGACGAATCCAGAGTCCGTAAAGATGTATTGACAGCGGTTGAAAAACTTCCTGCCGGTTCTACTGCCGTTATCGATTTTTCCGAACATATCCAAACCCTTGTCGAACAAACTTGGACATACAGCTCGCTCAAATTCGGTACCGACAAAATCCGTACTGCTCATATTTTCTACACCATGCTTGAAAATAAGACGTTGCAGAGCATTTTGGCCAATATTTCATCCGAGTTCCTA
The DNA here is from genome assembly GCA_937914605.1 of uncultured Neisseria sp. Lineage (GTDB taxonomy): Bacteria > Pseudomonadota > Gammaproteobacteria > Burkholderiales > Neisseriaceae > Neisseria. The sequence goes on along the minus strand of CALDNV010000206.1, from coordinate 622 downwards.
AAAATCAAACCTGAAACATTGGCGAACAATATCATCGCTATTACTGCAAACTCTGAAGAAAATCTTGAAGTTACCCAAAATGCCTTATCTTCTGAGCCTAACGCTACCCACAAAGAAAGTGCCTTGGCCAAATACGGCAGCAATCTCACTGAAAAAGCCAAAAATGGCGAAATAGATCCTCTTACCGGTCGCGATGCCGAAATCAGGCAAATGATTGACATCCTGATGCGCCGCCGTCAAAACAATCCGATTCTCACAGGTGAGGCCGGTGTCGGTAAGACAGCCGTCGTCGAAGCATTGGCATTGCGTTTGGCAGCCGGAGATGTTCCGCCCGGATTGAAAGACGTTCAATTAATCCTGCTGGATATCGGTTTACTCAAAGCCGGTGCCAGCGTCAGCGGAGAATTTGAATCACGACTCAGAGCAGTTATGGACGAAGTGGAATCCAGCCCGACCCCCATTGTGCTCTTTATCGACGAAATCCATACCTTGATCGGTGCAGGCGGGGCTGCCGGTACGGGCGATGCAGCCAACCTGCTCAAACCTGCGCTCGCCCGAGGCAAACTGCGTACCATCGGCGCGACAACATGGGCAGAGTACAAAAAATACTTTGAGAAAGACC
>CALDNV010000205.1:0-2381 GCA_937914605.1 uncultured Neisseria sp. | reverse complement strand
TTATAGGAGACTATCTCATTGTTAAATAAGTCTAAAATTGGGGATAAATAGACTTTACTCCCATCTTTCGCCTTAAACTGAGTGATATCGGTCACCCATTTTTGTTTCGGGGCTGTTGAGCTAAAATCGCGTTCAAGATGATTTGGTGCAATCACCCCTATCGTGCCTCGATGTCCCTTGTAACGCTAATGAAAACGCCGTTTTTTCCGCTGCCGTTACTGCCTACCACGACCCAATAATCCCGAGTCTTGACACAAAAGTGCGGTAGATTTAGCAAACGTTTTTCATGCAGTCGAAATTGCGCGTTTTCTATATTGAGTTGAGGCATGATTGCTCCTTTTATTTACCACAAGCAGACAGTACCACGGAACAATTTTCCCCATGAACATGACACTGCTGCAAAGCTTTCTCTTCCGCTTTTTCCGGGTCTCGATAGCCGGCTTGTGCCGTGCCATAAATATTGGGTTGCTGCCCGACGGCGAGTGCTACATAAACATGATTGCCGGAAGCCACAACGCGGCAATCTTGGGTTTTGTCATCGTTTGATGCCTGCACACATCCCTGCAAGGCAGCCCTTTCAGCCGCTTTGCTCATACTATTGTCACCGTAACCAAAGGCACCGGCGGATTATACGCAATGACGCTCCAATGCATAGGAAAGTCTAATTTAGGCGGTTGTGACGGATGAACCCGCTCTTCTTTCCCATAGCTCAATATGCTCCAAAATATTGCCATCATCACCATAAGTTTGCGCATATTTTTACTCCTCATTCACTGTGTTACGGTGCATACAACACATCTAAATCCTGTTGCGGCAGGAAATCTTTTTCCTGTACTTGGAATTGTACCACCTTGTCGTTTTGCAAGACTTTCTTCACTTCTCCTTTGCCTTTCCAGCAAAATGACACCAACTGATCTTTTGGTCGCTCGATGATTAAGGTGAAATCGGCGATTGGTTTTGCCCAGTTGGCTCCGGTTTTTAAAATATAGCCCAACTGACGATAGGAACCACCGCCCTCAGGAATTAATTTTTTAATGGCATGCTTAAATTCAGGTCCAATACAATATTGCTCGGTAAACGGTGTCTCCTCATCGAGTTCTAATATAGACGAGATAGACACGCCACCACCGACCAACGGGGCATATTCATGGCTGATGTAAGTCGTGTCGGAAGCTTTAAAGGTTTGCTGCCAACTATAAATAATTTGCCCGCCCCAAAACAGTTCACCTTCATATTTTTCCAATTCAAATTTGGCTAAACGAGGATCTTTACACTTCAAAATTTTATTATCTGCCGATGCAGATTTGCGCAACCAAGGTTCCATCAATTCTTCCTCAGTTAAACCACAATCTCTGAAAATCGCCGTCACATCATGAGGCACCAATTTTTGTTCCTCTGTCCCTTCTTTTTCTGTTTTATAAAAAAACGCCCGCACATGCACTTGCGGTTTAATTTCCTTACCATTAGCGTAGATTTTAAAGGTATTAATTAACCCTGCTGTATCCGCAAAGTCTCCGTAATCATAAAGAGAAACCTCAGGTAATGGGAATAGCACAGTTTCCGTAATGTCTTTGTCGGTGAGATTTTGATATTCGTAGTCCACCTTAATTTTATCGAGACTGATAAACAGATTTTCTTTTTGCATGGCAATATTGTCATTTTTGATGTATTCCTCATGTCGTTTCTTCCTTTCGTTGTCGTTTGAACAGACGGGTTATCCGCCGCCGGTTGATAAGGTATCGGGGATGGCTCCGTGACGCTCCCAATTTCATCAGCCTGTGTTCGCCGTACCGGGCGTTCAGCGCGAAGGTCTGCCATACAAGGAGGGAGGACGATGCCGCGCCGAAGCCGATACATATCCACTGGTCGATACCGACCATGTAGAGGATGACGAACAGGACGAAGAGAGCCAGCAGACCTCCGCAGAAAATGAAGAGGTACTGTGCCTTCAAGCCCTTGAACTCTACCGGACGGCCGATACCCTTGTTTACCGGGTATTCAGCCATACATTATTACATTAAAGGAAGAATGAGCGCAGGATGGTGGCGGCTACAATCAGGAAGATACACGCGCCGAACCAGCTTGCTGCTGTTTTTGAGGTGTCGGGGTCACCCGATGAGAATTTTCCGTACACTTTCACGCCCCCGATAAGCCCGACGACCGCGCCGATGGCGTATATCAGTTTAGTTCCGGGGTCGAAATACGAACTCACCATAGAGGTGGCTTCGTTGATGCCCGCGATGCCGTTTCCTTGCGCGAAAGCGGAGGCGGTTGCGGCGATGAAAAGTGCCGCGGATAGGATTGCTTTTCTGTTTTTCAAGATGTTCTTGTTCATGAATTGTCCTTGTTTTTTGCCGTCGAAAGGGTGGATAGTCCTTTGT
>CALDNV010000204.1:0-1197 GCA_937914605.1 uncultured Neisseria sp. | reverse complement strand
GTGTGGGGGAAGGGCATAAAGTGAATGGCAAAGGAAAAAATGACGTTTATATGTGTAAGGCAAGTGTTGCACTGAATTCCGATGAAGCGAAATCTGTTCTGAATCCTAATATCAAAGTTTCTTACGGCAGCACCGGTAATACCACTTTGGTCTCCCGTCAAATTGCCAACATGGTCGGTAAAAGTCCGGAGGAGTCCTGCCAGCGTGCTTTCTTGAGTACAGTGAAACGCTTCCAAAGCACTGCGGTACAAAGAAAAGCGAAATCTGTACGCTTAGTCAGCTATTTTGACAAAAAAACCGTTGGCGGCAATGAGTATGAATGCCATGTTGCTACTTGGAACAGCCGAGTGGTTTTAAAAGGAAGCTTGCATTAAAAGTGTAACGACCAAATTATGGTTTGGCGGTAATTTGGTCTAACTGTTATCTTTAAATGGTAGCTTGATGCTTGCAATGTGTTGAAATGAGCCGGTGGGTATATGCTGCCGGCTCATTTTGGTTTTAGAAAATTTTGTTTTGGATATCCGATGAAGAAGCATTTGTATTGCCTGCTCGGAGATGAGCTTCTTGCCGAAACTTATTGTGATGATTCTTTAAGTCAACATGATAGCCAGAGGATAGCCCAATCACCGCAATTGTCGGAAAGAATAGATTGGACAGTCAGTCGCGCCCTTAAGCAAAAATCAAAACATCCAATCGTTTCGCTCAGCCATAGTCACGGCATTGCTGCGGTGTTGTGTACATCAAATAGTCTGTCCGCCGGTGTGGATGTTGAGAAAATCCGTTTTCGTGATTTTCAGGCGTTGGCGGAGTGGGTATGTGCTGAGTGGGAAAAGGAATATTTGGCATCCAGAGATTGGGATAAGGAAGAATTTTATCGGCTATGGTGCATTAAAGAAGCACTGTTGAAGGCGGCGGATTTGGATTTTCCCGAGGATATGCGCAAGGTTGGCTATCGATTTACAGCAGATGGAAAAAAGGGAATACAGGTGTGCGGATGTTCGGATTGGCATGGGATGACAGCGATGTTGTCTGATGGATTTGCTGTTGCCTGTGTTTGGCAGGGGAATGATGTTGAAGTTTATCTGGAATGTCACGGCGGGATAAATAAGGATGATTTGATGAGGATAGAGGTCGTCTGAAAACAGAATATAGTGGATTAACTTTAAACCAGTACGGCGTTGCCTCGCCTTGCCGTAC
>CALDNV010000203.1:0-2522 GCA_937914605.1 uncultured Neisseria sp. | reverse complement strand
CAAGCTGTTCAGAAATAATCCGTCATACTCGCTGTAATAGGGCTCTCCACCGTAATACCCGGTTTTTTCCTGAAATGCTTTTTTATGTTCGGCATAGTTTTTCAGGTTTTCGGCAAAATCTTTTTCCAAATACGGATCGGTCAGCAAATGTTTGTTGGCCGGACTGCGGAGAAAATAACGCTCGTCACCCAAAAATTCGTAACGGTTGTCTTCGTTCAAGCGGAATGAAAGCCAGTTAATTCCGATAAATTCATTATGGGCGAACTGCGTCAGCTCGCCGATTAAGCCGTCGCCCGGTTCCTGCGGATTGATCAAATGCAGCGTTATGCCTTTCCATTCGGGATTGATTTCCACTAAGTCGATACTGATACAAGGCAGAAAATGTTCTTTCAACCATGGCTGCTTTTCGGAAAACACGGTTTCGGCTTCGGGAAATGCATGTAGGTTTTCATTTAGTTCGTTAATAATTTCGCGATAATTCATGTTGTGGTCTTTATTGATGAGCGTTGGTTTATGTTGATGATGGATAAAGTTTAAATCCGAAGTCCGGGTCGTCTGAAAAACGGATTTTGGTTTTCAGACGAACTGAATCATAGACAGTTTATATGCAGCTGCCCAAGGCTTTCAGTTCTTTTTTAACCACTTGCTTTTGCTCGTTGGTTTGGATGGTCAAAGATAAGAAAAAAGCATCGCAAGGGCTGAATTTGGACCAATGTTTTTTTACGGGGAAATGGCCTTCGGGCAGGTTGGAACTGTAATAATGGTCAGGTTCTTGAAACGCCAGTTTTAATCCGTATTTGTTTTGCCAGTCGCGCAGTTGCGCTTCAGTTGCGCCGATTGGAAGGCTGTCCAAGCGCTGCTGCCACATTTGTTGGCTGCGCTCCAATCCTTGGCGGTCGTAATCAATGCTAGAACCGCAAGCGGTAAGTGAAAGGCCGGTGATGAGCAATAATAGGGATGAGGTAAGGCGTACCATTTATGAATGTCCTTAGATGATGGTTTGAAACGATTGGCGTTCAGACGACCTTTTATGCTTTCGATTCATTCTGAGTCAGGGTCAATATTATTATCAAGAAAACGGCCTTTGTCAGCCATAAATATATTTTCTCATTTAAAATATGCATATTGAGCAATTGCTGAGGGAATAATATGGAAATACCTTCTATCAGCTTTTTGAAGATTACTGCATGATTTTTTAACTATGTTTGGCGGCATAATGTAAAAAGGTCGTCTGAAAACCCAAATCCGTTTTCAGACGACCTTACAAGTGATACGAGGTGTCTATATAGCCACCTCCTTTAATCAGAAACTTTTAAAAACACAATTTCGGGAAACAATATGAACAAATTGAATGAACAGTGCGGCGTAGAAAACGGCCTATCCTCCGGCATGGGCGGCTTTATGAAGGGCACCTTGGTAGAAACGGAAGAAGGCTGGACGCCGATAGACGAACTGAAGGTGGGCGATTTGGTGATGTCGCGGCCGGAAAACGGCATCGGCGAGGCGGTGCCCAAGCGGGTGGTGAACACCTTCCGTTATGAAGACAAAGAAGTGGTGATGTTAAGATTTTCCCAATTCCCCAAAAGAAATAGGGGGGGGAGGGGAATTGGTTGCTACTCCCAATCACCCGTTCTGCGTGTATGGCGTCATCACCAACCTGATTCTTGAGCATCCGGAGTTTGGCAAGCTCGGCGCTTATTGGAAGGGCTGCGATTACGACAGCAGCGATATGTTCAACGGGCCGGACGGCTGGGAGAAATACGACGCTCTATCGGCCTTTGAAAAAACCCCCTACGAAATGCGGCTGTACGAACAGCCGGTGTGGAAGCACGCCGACCAGCTCGAGCGGGGCGACGTGGTGTTGGGTTGTCACAAGTATTATGTGGTGGAGGATTACCGCCCGCTGTATGTCTACCGCGATACCGATCAGGCTTGGGCGCAGCCGATCAATCTGGCCTATGGCTGGAAAGAGTCGGATTTAGGCAACAGCTATGAGATGGTTCTAACTGACGAATCGCTGAATTGCCCGACATTGGATTGGGCGGATGTGCCGAACGACGAGAACCTGCTGTATGTGGATGAGGACGGACAACGGCATTACCGCCGCTACCGCACCACGGTTTATAACATTGAGGTTGAGGATTACCACACCTACTGTGTGGATACAGGGGGAATTCTAGTGCACAACCAGAACTGCGGCGCAGCCGGGTGGACAGCCCGGTAATCCGCGACGGCGGGCAACCGTAACGCCGCTGTTTGCAACAAAGGTCGTCTGAAACTTTCAGACGACCTTTTTGCTTTTTAAACCAACGGCGTCAAATATCCAATTCCGCTGTATCGCCTTCGCGTTCCATCCATGCGCGGCGGGCGGCGGCTTCGCCTTTGCCCATCAGTTTGACGAAGATGTCGCGTGTTTCGTCATCCGCGCCTTCGGGGATTTGTACCTGCAACAGGCGGCGGGTGTCGGGGTGCATGGTGGTGTCTTTGAGCTGGTCGGGGTTCATCTCGCCCAAGCCTTTGAA
>CALDNV010000202.1:0-11283 GCA_937914605.1 uncultured Neisseria sp. | reverse complement strand
TGTACTGTCTGCGGCTTCGTCGCCTTGTCCTGATTTAAATTTAATCCACTATAGCTTGAAGAAGTCCGCCCTTGAAACACTTTTCTCCTTAAATCTCCTATCCTCAAACTTAAAACCGTCCCATGGTGGACGGTTAATTCATTTTTGAAATGAGCAAGTCAGGTTGCCTCAAGAGATCGTCTGAAAATTGTTTTGTTTATTTTTTCTAGAGCGGATTAATTTTAAAACCGGTCGGGCTTTATCCTGTTTTGATTCGGTATGAACTTAAGTTGTCATAAATATTTGAATGGCAATGGCTTTATTCATTATTTTAAAAAATCGATTGGCACTCAAACCATCGTAATTTTGCCCGCGTTATAACCCGTTTGATAAGCGGTATGAATTTGATATTTAACGGTAGTTACTAATTTATTTATTTTTTGATATGATAAGTAAATTTTTTAAAAAGGTAAAAACTATGAAAGGTATTATCAGGCTGGGAGATGCGACTACTCATGGAGGCGTTGTGGTTCAAGCGTCTTCGGATATGGTCATTGAAGGAAAGCCTGCCGCTCTGGTAGGCGATTTGGTTTCTTGCCCCATACCCGGGCATGGCACCAATCCGATTATCGAAGGCAGTCAATATATGTCGTTTAAAGGGCGCGATGTCGCTGTGGACGGTTGTAAAACTGCATGCGGCTGCGCTTTGATCAGCAGTATGCCGACTGTCGGAAGCGACTAAGGGGAATGGAATCTGCAAGGAGCTAAAGTGCCGGATTGTCGGAAATAAGATACAAAATTGCATAATCTTTTTAGTGTCGCAGATTTTTAGGGGCGCATGCCTGATTCGGGGCAGGTTTGGCAAAAAGCCTTTCATCTTAATAATTCAAAAGTTCTGATATTCAGAATACAGATTAAGTTTTTAGATTTTAAGTTTATTTTTCGGAAGTTATTATGAAGCCAATTTTTACTGGCATAGTGGTTATTATTCTAAGCATCGTCAGTGCAGTCTTACTCTACTTTTTAGGTCATAAATTCGGAATCGATACATCTGCAGCCAAAGCGGTTGTGTGGGCGTGTATTACGGTAGTGACCTCATTAATATTCTTCATCCCTTTGTTGACACGAATGCTTTGGTCAGGCGTGTCCGACAGACATTCCAATTTGAAGCATCTGAATCCCGAAGATTTAAGCGGTGACAGTGCGGAATCTACCCATTTGATCGGTGTGACGGAACGCTGGGAGCAGTTGAGACATATCCACTTGCTGACCAAGCAATATAAAAAACACCGTAAGCCTTGGATTTTTGTGGTCACTCAAGATACTGCCTTACTGGAAGCTGCTTTGCCGGATATCCGCCGTCAGTTGTGGGTAGAAACTGCATCGGCTATTTGGATTGATGCACAGGCTATGGAGCCTGCGGGTGGTTGGCAATATCTGAGGGGCGTGGGTAAACGTCCTGCCGAAGGCATTGTTTCGCTTCAGGCAAAATCCTCAATTCACGAAAATGCCGCGCAATTGACCGAGTTAATGAAAAAGCTCGGATGGAAGCTGCCGATTAATCAGGTGTATCTGACCAATGAAGCCGATGAAATGCCATCAGCCATCAGCCATGCTTTGAAATATGGTTCGACTGTATCGGCAACGGAGTTGGCGAAAGAATTGGATCAGTTTGCCAACCAGTTGGCGGCAGTGGGTACGCAGCTGATTGAGGAAGATTTGCGCCAAACACCTATTGCAAAACTGTCTGCGACGTTGCCCTCTCAAAGTCAGGCTTTGGCAGATCATATTGCTGCTGAAAAACGGAGTTTGGGAAAACTGGATACAGTTGCCGGCGTTTCGTTTGTTCAAACCAACAATCCCGAACAATCAGGAGATTTGATTTACCGTGCGTTTAACGATCTGTCTGTTTTAGGTTCAGGTAAAAAACTGCATTTGTCCAAAACGGAAAAAACCTATCTGGCAATGAGTGCCGTAGCCTTGTTGGTCGGTAGTATGTTTGCAGTGGGTGCGCACAGCAGTTATCAAGATATAGGTCGCCTGAATGCTGATTTGGAAAGTGTTCAGAAGGCAAAATCACGCTCGGAAAAAGTTGCAGCCTTAATCAAACTGCAACAAAGTATTGCCGAAATGGAATCCGGCAGGGATTTCTTGCAATATACAGCCAAGTTCTTGGGCTATGAGCATAGAAAAGAGTTGTTGGCTGCCGCGTACCGCAAATACGGGATTTTGGTTAAAGATGTCGTCAGCCGTCCTGCTACCGTATTCTTCGCGAATAAGTTGGATGGTTTGACTATGCTCGAAGGGCAGATTCCGGACGACTTCGAACTGCAAGACAGTTCTTATCAAGACCTGAAAGCATATTTGATGCTGACGTCCCATGTAGAGAAAACCAAAGACAAAAAAGATGCTGAATTCCTGACGAAAAAATTGGTGGAAATGCTGTCGGCACAGAATGTTTCTACCAAAGATGCACAAATTTTGGCTCAATTTTTTGTGCCGCGCATGGCTACCCATTCCGGTTGGCTGGAAACGGAGCAACCTGAATTGGTGTCACGAAGCCGTCAGATTCTGGTGGATTGGATCAACCGCGACCAAGGCAGTGAACAGTTATACAAACGTATCGTACAAGGTACGGATGCCAAGCTGAAAACCATCACATTGGCAGAGCTGCTGAATAAGGATTTGAAAGGCATTTGGAATGTCGGCAAACCTTTGCCCCGCGTGTATACAGTCGAAGGCTGGGAGAAATATGTTAAACCTGCTTTGGACCAAGCTGTTAAAGACAGCAAGAATACTGACTGGGTGCTGGGTGGAAACCTGCATCAGGCACCAGTAACGGAAGCTGCGATCAACAGTCTGAAAGAGCGTTATTTCAAAGAATATGCTGCGGCTTGGTATGACATGATGAACAGTATTACATGGCAGCCAAGAACGACCAATTTGGATGCGGTCAATCAGTTCCACGTTTATGCGGATCCTCAGCGTTCTCCATTGGTGGCATTGTTCCATGCTGTGAAAGAAAGCAGCCAGTTGGACAGCAAAAAAATCGACGTAAATCCGGCGGTTGCCGATGCTGCAAAACGTGCGGCGGCAAGACAGCTGTCTTCCCGCTCGCGTAGGGTTGCCGATACGGTATTAAATTCACAGGCAGAAAACATCAACGCCCTGGAAGGTAAAGTCAATGATTATCTGGCAGGACCGTTGGAAGCAGAATTTGAAAACCTGCTGCAATTGATTGACGCGCAAATCAATCCGAAGAGCGATTTGAGCCTGCAACGTTACCTTGAGCGCGTGACGACCATTAAACAACGTTTGATTCAAATGGCGTCTTCTTCCGATACCGGTGGTGTAGCCAGATCGGCCGTTCAAGGAGTCTTGAACGGCGGAGACAATGAATTTCTTGAAGGTATGCAGTATGCACGTTTGATTGAGGCTGGTGTGGGCGACAGATTGCTGCCGTTTGCGCACAACGTTTTTGTCTTGCCATTTAATTCCGTATGGGATTCGATTGCAGGCGTGGCCCAAAAAGACATCAATAATCTGTGGGCAAGCAATTTTGTTAATCCTATGCAGTCTGAGTTGGGCGGCAGGTATCCGTTTGCCAAATCAGAAACCGAAGTTTCGATTCCCGTATTGGCAAAATACTTGGATATCAACAAAGGCGCATTGAATCAGTTTATAACGACCCAATTGGCAGGTGTTTTGACCAAACAAGGCAATCAATGGATTGTGGCACCGGGAAGCGAATTGAAAGTCAATCCGGGATTGTTGCAACAGCTGAATAAATTGAGTGCGATTTCTGAGGATTTCTTCGTCAACGGAGAAGGTGGTTACAGCTTTGAGCTGAAGCCGACGTCTACTCAGGGGATTGTTCAATTCGACTTGGTTGTTGATGGTCAATCATTGAATTATTTCAACCAACAGACAGAGTGGAAGCCATTCAAATGGCCGGGTGATGTCAGCAATGCCGGTTTGCGTATTTCTTGGGAAACCGAGGCAGAAGGTATGCGTAAAACTCAGGAAATCAGCGGACGTTTCGGTTTCATCCGTATGCTTGAAAAATCCAGGGTTACACCGATTGATGGAAGTACCTATCTGGTCGAGTTCCCACTGGAAAAAGACAAATTGATGCGCTTCTATATGCGGACCAATTCCGGTAAAGGACCGTTGGGACTGCTGGATCTGAAAAATATCCATCTGCCGAATAAGATTTTTGAGGTTAAATAATGATGACATTACCCCAATGGGTAAAGCCGATACTCGGTGATGAAGGCACATCCATCACCGATAACAATATCCATCGCTGGCAAGAATGGTTGGAGCCTGTTTCAGACGACCATCCTTGCGGCGAGGATGTCGCCTATACAGATGATTTTGAAGCCATCAAGATTGAGTTGGCCAAACTTTCGGGTATGGACTACCGATTGATTTTGGATGCTTCAGAACGCCTGCTGAAGCGTGAATCTAAAGATCTGAGAGTGGCAACCTATTACATTTTTGCCTCACTGAGAGACAGAGGCTTGGCAGGTTTTTCAGACGGCTTGGAGATTTTGTGCGGGTTGCTGCAAAAATTCGATCAGTCGCTGTGGCCGAAAAAGCCTGTACAAAAACGTAATGCATTAAATTGGTTGTCCGGCGAAAGGGTGCTGGATACGCTTAAGAACGTGGGATTATCTGATTCTACGGAGCTTAAGCGGACATTATCGGCTTTGATGTTGTTGCAACATTACTTTGAGGGATGGGAAGAGGTAGTACGCCCCAGCTTATTTCCATTGTTGCAATATTTTGAAGAGTCATCTGTTCGTTTTTCATCTTCTCCAACAAGTTCAAGTCAAAATCAGGAGACCAGTGCGCCTGTTGAGCAAGTGGCAACGCCGCAAATTCATCAAGAGAGTCAAGGGTCGTCTGAAAGTCTGACTGTCACAAAGGTTAACTCTTCTAAAGCCTTGCTTGACCAAGTCAGGATTAATGCTGCCTACTTGAGAGAACAGGATGATGGTTATTGGTCTGCAAACAAGATGATTCGAGCCGTCCGTTGGGGCGGATTGAACGGCATTCCTCCGCATCAAAATGGTCAGACGCGTTTGAAGGCTCCAAGGGCAGATTTATTGGCAAACCTGAATCGTTTGGTTCAGGAGCAGCAATGGCGCGATTTGCTCGATAAAGTGGAAGCGGCTTTTTTGGAAGGTGCTAATCACTATTGGCTGGATTTGCAATATTACGCATGGCAAGGTCAGCAGGCATTGGGTGGTTTATATCTTTCCCAAGTTGATTCGTTGCTATTTGAGTTGAAATCCTTATTGACCCGATGCGAAGGCTTGACCGGCTTGAGTTTTGATAACGGATTCCCGTTCGTATCGGCTGATACGCTTAAATGGCTGGAAGAAAAGGTCATGTCGTCCGCGCGCAAGCAGACGAGTAGTCAAGCCATTCAAAAAGCAGTGTTAGCGTCGCCATCTCAGACAGAAAATCAAGAAAGTTACTGGCAACAGGCTTTGTTGAAAACACAAGAACACGGTTTAGACGCTGCATTTGCTTGGTTGGAGACATTACCGGAGTGGCAGACAGGCTCAGGACAGGTTAAAAAATGGGTGGTGATGGCTCGGTTGGCTGTAAGCGCTCAAAAAGAGGACTGGGCAGTGAAACTGTTGGAACAGGCTTCGAAGCAGATGCAAGTGTTGACAGTTAAAGAGTGGGACAAACATTTTACGTTTGAAGTGTATGCTCTTTGGTATCAACTATTAAGTGAAAACCTTGATAATAAAGATATTGAGGCAGTCGGACAGCTCGAATTTTTACGGACAGAGTTGATGCAGGCAGATGTTGTCCGTGCATTGGAATTAATTTATTAAGCATATATTATGTCAGATCCCACATTACGCTATTATGAAGAAGAGATGCGGTATCTCAAAGAGGCGGGATTAGAGTTTTCAAAAGCCCACCCTGATCGTGCCGCAATGCTGAATTTAGACAGGGTAGGTACGCGTGACCCTTATGTAGAAAGGCTGTTTGAAGGTTTCGCTTTTTTGACAGGGAGGATCAGACAAAAATTAGATGATGACTTTCCGGAATTGACGGAGGGGTTGGTCCATATGCTGTGGCCGCATTATCTGAGGATGATTCCTTCCCTGACTGTTTTGGAATTGATTCCGGATAATAAAAAGTTGCAAGGAGGGCAAGTCGTCAAAAAAGGATTGTCCGTTCAGTCCGAACCTATCAATATCAACGATAGATTGACCAGATGCTTGTATCGGACCACTGCTGATGTTGCGCTCCAACCTTTGAGCATATTGCATACATTGTTGGATTATGATGCGAATGGTCAAAGCGTCATCAAATTAACTTTTGGTATCCACCGGCAAATACAGAAAGAAAATTTAGATTTTTCCAAAATCAGGATTTATATTTCCGCCGATGAACCGATTGCCTTCGCATTGCGTCATGCTTTGTTAAATCAGACAGCGCGAATCAGCCTGCATCATGCCGAATTACCATCTGCCAGCAATATACAGTTTAAGGCAGTCGGATTTGCTGAAGATGAAAGGTTGTGGGAGAAAGTCAATAACAGCTTCAGCGGCTACCAACTATTGCTGGAATATTTTTGTTTCAAACAGAAGTTTTTCTTTATTGATTTAGTGGGCATCGATGCCGGAGCGTGGTCGGAACGGATTAATGAGTTTAGCGTGAATGTGGTTCTTTCCAAGCAATACCCTTCAGAGCTTCGATTCCCTCCTGACTGTTTGAAATTGAACTGCGTGCCTGCCATCAATCTGTTTGATATGGAAGCAGAGCCTATCCGAGTGGATCATAAGGCGTTCGAATATCAGGTGAAGCCGCTGTTACATGAAGGTATGGCCGTTGAAGTTTATTCCGTCGAAGAGGTAGAGGCGGTTAATCATGAAACAGGCAAACGTTACCCCTATATTCCTTTTTCCTCATTCCAGCATCGTGGCGGATTGATGAAATATGATGCGCCGGAAAGGTATTTCCATACCAAAGTCAAACAAGGCGTATCAGGAAGACATGAAACATTTATCATGCTTGGCGGATTGTTGTGGGATAGAAAAGATATATTGCCTACCGAGACGCTTTCATTGAAGGTGGTCGGGACAAATGGTGCTTTGCCGCGTAAAAGTCTGAGGGAGACCCAGATTCAAGACGACGATATCGCCGAACCAAATATCAAAATGGTCAGAAACCTTACCACGCCGACATTGTCTTGCTATCCGCCGACAGAGGATAGATTCCAATGGCGCATATTGTCCCATTTGTCACCCAACTATTTATCACTATTGAATGTCGACAGTTTGAAAGGGGCATTGTCCATTTACGACTGGACTGAAGACGAGCTGAACAAGCGCAGACTGAATGGTATTGTTGATGTCAAACATGAAACAGTACAGAGAATCGAGCGTGGCGCAGTCCACCGCGGAATTCATATTACCGTAACATTTGATTCGACCGCATTTAGCGGTGAGGCGGAAATTTATTTGTTCGGAGAATTATTGAACGAATTTTTTGCAATGTATGCTGATTTGAACCTGTTTACCCGGTTCAGCATTGTTTCTCTGCCATCCGGGAAAACATATACATGGAAAGACAGCAAAACAACTATCACACGGTTTTAGAAACGGCGCACAAAAGCGCCAAAGAAAATAACGACAGGCAAACGCTTCCCTTATGGGAGATTCCTAGAAATAAAGCGCAGCGCGAAAGCGGGTCGTCTGAAATCTTCCAGGAGAAATTGGGGGAGTTTATTGTATGCAATGCGGCAACAATGAATTTCTTCCAATTTTGCCGGGTTCTGGAAACCCTTGCCGAAGGAAATGAAGAAAAGGCTGTCGAGTCAACCGTAAGATTTAGAAGGGTAAAGTCTTTATCTTTCCCTTCCGGGGAGATTGCATCGGTTGAATATGATGCAGAAGCCGATCTGCCGACTGTCAGGACGACATTTTTAGGTTTGTACGGTGTCGATGCGGTTTTGCCGGATTACTTCCTGAACGATATTGCGACGCATAAAGACGGCAGTGAAAGCCTGGCGGCATTTTTAGATATTTTTAACCACCGAATCACAACCCTGTTTTTCCAGGCATGGAAAAAATACCGTTATCCGTTTCTGTTTCAACGTGAGGGGCAGGATGACCTATCGCGTTCTCTCTTGCACCTAATCGGGCAAGGCATGGTCAACGGGAAATTCATGCATCCTCTGCTGGATAGCAGGATTTTGGGGTTGTTCAGTATTTTTTACCAACGAACCCGAACCAAAGAAGGGATTGTCAGCATTGTCAGATATCTGCTCCCCTTTGCCGATGTGAACGTAAAAGAGTTTCAGCCGCAATGGGTCATTTTGGAAAAGGACCGAAAACTGGGGAAAGCCGGTTTGCGATTAGACGGGGGAAGTGCATCTTTGGGCGGACGGATAAAAGATTACAGTCATTTGGTGCGTATTGAAATTACGCCCGATACATTTGACAACGCGCAGCTTCTGTTGCCAAAGCAGCAATTGCACCAAAAATTGCTCGAATTATTAAAACTCTATTTGGGTCGTCGTTTTGATGCGAGTGTTTACCTGAATATTAAAAAACAATGGATACCCAAAAGCCGTTTGGAAAAAAAACAAATATTGGGGATTAATACCGGTTTAGGTGCGATGCACCAAGACAAACAAATAAAAATAGCGAACTATACTTACTCAAACTAACTTCAAGAAAACGGAAAATCATGAATAAAAAAACCAGAATTACGTCAGTCTGCTCATTAGCCCTTTTATGCGCCATGCTTTCAGGATGCGGAATTTGGCAAGGCATGAAAGATGGAACGGTTGAAGCAACGAAAAGTGTTTTTTATACCAAACTCAAGATTTTGAAAATCGACCTGATTGCACGAAACGGTTTGAATCAAAACGAGCGCGGGCAGTCGCTGTCGACAGTCGTCCGAGTGTATCAGTTGAAAGACAAGCAAAATTATGAAGTTGCCTCATATCGCGATTTGCTCAATCAAGACAAAACCATCTTGAGCAACGATCTGGCGGAAGGTTACAAGCAATATACCATCCGGCCGGGGGAAACCATCAGCTTTGATGAAACGCTGAATAAAGACACCAAATATGTCGGTGTTGTCGCTTTCTACAACAAAGTAGGGGAAGAGCAGACTTGGAAAATGTTGATTACCAAAAAGCAGCTGACCAATAAAAAACCGGTCGTTATCGAATTGGTGGATAACAAAGTCCTGCTTCAAGAGACGGTCAAGAAAGTCAAATAATGGATGCCGCACTCTATGAGAAACTGACCGGGTTTTATTCCGACGGTTTGCCGATAGATGACCTGCCGGGCAGCTTCCAGTTGGTTCGCAGTGTTTTGGACAATATCCAACGCATTCTTAACAGCAGGAGCGGTTCCTTGAAACATCTGCCGGATTATGGGATTCCCGATCTCAGCATGGTTTATAAAAACCTGCCGTCCAGCGCGCATGACTTGCGGTATTTTATGAGGAAAACCTTGTTGAAATACGAGCCGAGATTAAGGAACTTGGATATCCACCTCACTGAATCCAAAGACAATATCATGGTCTTGTGTTATCAGCTGGAATGCGAAATCGAAAACGTGGGTGCGGTAGTGATAGACACTTATTTTATGCCTGAGGGGACGGTTTCCGTTAAACGCAGCCGGACATAAGCTTTCTTTGGTGTGAATAGATTACTTTGAAAATTAAGAAATAAAATATGGTTAAACACATTTTCCTTACTTGCGGCGTGTTGCTTTCAGCAACCGCTCAAACCGCCTTTGCCAAAGAGCTGGAAGGCATGTTGGTCACTCAAAACAATTATGTCCGGATTCGAAGTTGTGATTTGAAAAACAATTACACTTTGCTTCCCGGTAGCGGAAACGGCTATGAAGCCGCAGCGGAAATCATCAGCGTCAGAAAAAATACGCCTGAAAATACACCAATCTATGTCGGATTAAGAGGCAATCTGGAAAACACCAATTTTTTGATTTCAGGCATTGATTTCATCAAAATGGGCGAGAGCTGTCATGTGCCGCATACCGAAACTCCGCCTGCCGAAGTCGTTATTCGAGAGTATCCGCTTAATCAGCAGAAATCAGGTTCGACAGGAAGGAAGCCTGAGTCTAAACAAGACAATGCGAAATTAAAAGCTACGGAGTCCCAACAAGCTAAGGCAGAACAGGATAAACCGGAAGAAACGGCAGGCAAGTCAGAAGAGCCGATTCCTTATCCTGAAGTTACACAGACTAACCAATCGGAAGACGGTAAAAAGTCTGAAGGCAAGTCAAATTCAGACGACCTCGTTAAAGAAAGTGTGAAAACGGAGGATGTCAAACAGACAGATACCGAGAAATCTGGTCGCACAAATGCTGGCTCGGCGACACCGGAAGTATCCAATACAACTGCGCCAACCGAGAAAAAAACCGTAGAAAACAAGGAAATTGATACGTCGGCTAAAGCAGAAACGTCTGAAACGGTAGAAGCACCAACCAAATCAGAAATGTCTGAAACGGTAGAAGTGCCAGCCAAAGCAGAAACGCATGAAACAGTAGAAGCACCAATCCGATTTGAATCACTTGAAAAGGTAGAAACGCTGCCAACCAAGACGGAAATTTCTGCAACCGAAGAAACACCAGCCCAAACGGAGGCGCCTGCAACAGTAGAAACACGGGTAACAACAGAAACTACGTCAACTACGCAAGCTCCGGTAGCGGAAGAAGCTTCGACAAAATCGGTTGATGTAGAGGAGCATCCGTCCGTATCTGAGCCTGTGGCTCCTGTGGTTTTGCCGGCAGAAAGTCAACCGGTAGAAACCACTACCGTATCCGAATTGAAGCCTGAAACCGGTAAGCAAGAGACTCCATCGGTAGAGCATGAGCCTTTGGCGCCGCAAGTAGATATCCAACACGAAGAAACGCATTCTGCACACAACACGTTGCCGGCAACACCAATGACTACCGAAACATCTGCGTCACAGACAGAGCCTCCTGTTGTGAATGAAGAAACTTCAGTGCAGCCCGTTTATGTCAATAAGGTCATCGTGCATGATGATGACGCATATGAATAAAAGGCCGATAAGCTCAACAAAATAGCAGAGTCGATTTGCTGTTTTCCATATAAAAGGTCGTCTGAATTTTTTCAGACGACCTTTTATTATGAATTGATTTTAGCGATACAACATTTTTTCGTATCCTTGATTAAAGAGAAAAATTTCCTCACGCTTAGGAAGCAAGAAGTAAATCGGTTTTATAGTGGATTAACTTTAAACCAGTACGGCGTTGCCTCGCCTTAGCTCAA
>CALDNV010000201.1:0-2803 GCA_937914605.1 uncultured Neisseria sp. | reverse complement strand
ACTGTCTGCGGCTTCGTCGCCTTGTCCTGATTTAAATTTAATCCACTATACAAACTCAAAGGTCGTCTGAAAACGCAATATGGTTTTCAGACGACCTTTCTCACATTCCCACGAAACCCAACATCCCCAAAAGCAAACCTAACGGCTGCCTCTGAACACATTTAAGGTTTCGCCAGAAATCCGTCACGTTTAAAACTTAAAGTTCACGCCGCCGGTGAAGCTGCGTCCCATTTGCGGGGTGTCGGACAGGAAGCTGCTGTGGGCGTAAACGGATTGGTTGAGCAGGTTGTCGGCTTTGACGTACCAATTCCACTCGCCGTAGCCGGTGCGGCGGCGGTAGTTTGCGCCGAGGTTGAGCATATGGTGTCCAGGCGTGCGCGTTTCGTAGCGGGCGAGTTTGTTTTGGGCAAACACGCGGTAGTAGTCGAGATGGGCATCGATGCGGTCGGTCAGCGCGGCATTCAGGTGGAAGCCGAGCCGTGCGGCGGGAACGCGCGGGGCGTTTTGGTCGGCTTGGGTGATGTAGGGACGGTTGCCGTAGGCGTCTTCCCTGCCGGGCAGCGACGGGAGGTTTTTCAGACGACCTCTGACGTAGTCGCCGGAAAGTCCGATGCGGTAGCGCGGTGTGGGCTTGAAGTAGATTTCGCCTTCCGCGCCGTAGAAGTCGGCGCCGGATTGGTTGTAGCGCACGAGTTTCATTTCGCTGTCGTCTTCGATGGATTTGGGGCCGCGTCCGTCGTTTAAGGTTTGGGCGTAGATGTAGTTGCCGAAGCGGTTGCGGTAGAGTGCCAGATTGTATTGCCAGCGGTCGCCTTCGTAGCCCAGCGCAAGTTCGATGTTGTTGGAACGCTCTTTGTTGAGGTGTTTGTTGCCGACTTCAAAGGTGTTGGTGGCAACGTGTTTGCCGTGTGCGTACAGCTCTTGCGTTGACGGCAGGCGTTCCTGATGGGAGGCGGTCAAGCTGAGTTTGTGGTGTGGCGTGAAATACCAGTTGCCGGAAAGCGCGAACGAGCGGGCGGTTTGGCGGTGTGCGCCGAGGTCGGGCAAGGGTTGGTTGTAGTAGTTTTCCCGATCAATCAGGGCTTTATCGTACTGAATGGCAGCTTTTTGTTTTTCCACGCGCACGCCGCCTTCAAGCGAGAAGTTGTCCCAATTTGCCTGTTCTACGCCGAAAAAGCTGTAATGATGCACATCGTTGTCGATCAGCATCGGCTGTTGGACGGTTTCGGGAATGGCGGAAAGTGCGCTGGATTGTTGGGTCAGGTATTGCACGCCCCAACTGCCTTTCAGACGACCTATGGGCAGGTGGCGCAATTCGATGCGGGCATTTTGCGTTTTGTTTTTAAAGAAGTTTTCCACCGCATCGCCCGCTTTTTCGTCGTGGCGGTAGTCGTTGCGGTTCAGGTGTACGCGCAGGGCTTCGAAACCGGGGAGCGGCTGCTTCCATTCGGCGCGGATTTCGTAGCGTTTGTTGCGCAGGTCTATCCACGGTCTGCCGCTGTGGGTATGCGCGTGTGCATTATCGTCGTCGTGGAAGCCGCAGCTTAAGCCCGGATTGTCGTAATCAATGTCTTCTTCGGTCAACAGGTGCGGATAAAGCTGCAAATAGCGTTTGTTAATCAAACTCTTCTGCCAAATGATGTCGGCGTGGCAGTCGTCGTAGAGATGGCTGTGGGCAGGCAGGCCGTAGCGGTCGCGACGGTCGCTGTACGCCGCGCCGATAAAGCCTTTCTCGCCCACCCAAGACAGCCCGATGCTGCCCGTTTGCGAATCGGCATGGCTGTCGGGCAGGCGTTTCAGACGACCCTCTTCTTTGCGGTAACGCGGTACGGCATAGTCGCCTGATTTGCGGTACAGCCCTTCCGTGTGCAACACGAAGTTTTTGCCCAGTCCGACGTTGATGCCGCCGGACGTGAGTTTTTCCAAATTGCCGCTGCTCAAACGCAGCCCCAGTTCGCCCGATACGCCGTTTTCAGGCATTTTTTCGGGGATTTTTCCGTCGGCAACATCCACCAAACCCGCCACATTGCCCGAGCTGTACAACAGCGTTACCGGCCCGCGTAGGATTTCGACCTGTTGCGACAAGGCGGTGTCCACCATCAGGGCATGGTCGGGCGAGAAATCCGCCATGTCGCCCGTTTCGCCGTGATGGTTCAACACTTTAATCCGCCTGCCCGTCTGCCCGCGTATCACAGGCGCGGACGCACCGCCGCCGTATTGCGAAGCATGGACGCCCGGCACGCCGTTCAATGCGTCGCCAAGATTGACGGCTTTTTGCCGCAACGTATCGCCGCTGATGATTTTGTCGGAGGCAGTCGATGCGTGCAGCAGCCCCGAAGTGGCACGCGGACGGTTTTTGCCGACGACGTTGACCGTTTCCAAGTCCACCGTCTGTTCGGTTTCATGCGCTTGGGCGAGAATGGGGGAACTGATTAAAAGAATAGATAAAACAATAGGTTTAAGCGTGGCGTGTGTCATTTTAGGTTTCCCGTCATATTTCAAATAGATTGTTATTATATAACATCACATCATTAATATGACAAGAATTCAAGGAACAAACCGCATTTGGTGCGGCAAAACAGCCAAACCAAAACCCATACAAACAGCGAAAACCAAAGGTCGTCTGAAACCCAATATCTTGAAAATGATAAAAAAGACGGAAACAGCGGCAGCGCGTCATCCCCCCGTTTGCTTGGAACGAATCATGTTGCTTAAACAGCAAAAAAGGTCGTCTGAAAACGCAATATGGTTTGAACTGCCCCCCAAAAGTTGGACATCCCCTCCAACTCACAAGGTGCAGTTT
>CALDNV010000200.1:0-2802 GCA_937914605.1 uncultured Neisseria sp. | reverse complement strand
CCTTTGTTACGACGACAGGGATTCTTTTTATCCCAATATGGCGAGCAGGGTGAAAAACCTATATTACAAATATGTTGCCAAAGACGGCGACTACAAAAAGGTTTTGAAATATAGCCGCTATCGGGATGACATTGCGCGCAAGCTGGGTTCGTTAAACGGCAAAAAAGCGGATTATGCCTTGTGTATCCGTGCCAACATCTATCCTAAAGAAATCATTGCTGCCATTCGTGCGCACAGTGAAATATGCGTCAATTACCAATGGGACGGCATCGGGAGATTCCCCGATATCTTGGAATATTTGGATTATTTTGACCAATGCTGGGTTTTCGACCCGCAAGATATTAAGCAATATCCGGAATGCGGATTCAAAGCCACGACCAACTTCTACTTCGATTTGCCTGTCCCAGAACTGCCGTCAAACGACAGCCTCTACTTCCTCGGCGGCTACGAATTGAGGAGGGAAGGGCAGACCAAGCATTTCATCAGCGAAGCGGAACGCCTCGGGTTGCCTTTGGATTTCCATATTTACTGTAAAGACGACCGTGCCGAGAAAGCCTTCGGTACCAAAGGCATCACATATCTCGACCGCAGCAGCATTCTTAGTTTTGAAAACAATTTAAGCAAGGTACAAAGCTGCGGGGCGGTGGTCGATTTTGCCCAGTTTGACCATTACGGTTTGTCGTTCCGCATTTTCGATGCCCTGCGGTTCGATAAAAAACTGATTACGACCAACCAAAGCATACGGGATACCGACCTTTATCATCCTGACAATGTGTTTTTATGGGATGGCGGCAGCTTGGACGAATTGCCTGATTTCTTGGCGCGTCCGTATCAGCCGGTCAGTCCGGATATCAAAGAAAAATATTCGTTTACCCAATGGCTCAACCGTATGCTCGGTATCGGCAATTAATGAAGGCGAACCTGTGCCGCAGCCGTTTTAAGAATTTCATCATTGCCTGATTGTATAGTGGTTTAAAGTTAATCCACTATATTTTCAGACGACCCTTCCTCTTTACCGCACGACGATTATGAAAAAGAAAACCGTTATCCTGGCTATGCCGGAGCTGTTTAAAATCCACGAGCTCATCATTGAGAATCTGGAAAAATGCGGCTTCGACGTACTGTCCCTGACTTACGAAGAAAAAGAATTCAAATACAAAAGCATCTTCCAACGCATGCAGAAAATCTGGTATCGCAACGTCCTCGGACGAATGGATTTCAAGAAACGGGTGATGTTCCGTTTGGTTGAAGAGCGGCTGGAAGCGTTGTTGGAACAATATCCCGAGCAGGCGGATTATTGCTTCATGATTTGGCTGGGCGCGTATCCGAAAGAGTTTATTTCCAAGCTGCGCAACCACGCCAAACTGATGGTCTATTACAACTGGGAAGCGCTGACTTTCTTGAAAGAAGATTTTGAAAATATCGAATTTTTCGACAAATTTTATTTCTTCGATCCATTTGATCAAAACAAGCTGCCCGAATACGACCATGTATTGTATCCGACCACAAGTTTCTATTTCGATAGCTTCACGCCGTCTGAAAAAACCGAAAACAAAATCCTCTTTATCGGATCGTACGCAGAAGACCGCAACAGCGACATCCGCGCCTTCTGCGATGCCGCACGCGCCATCGGTTTGGATATCGACTTCCGACTGGCGAGCAAGAAAATCGCCGAAGAGCAAGCCGCACTGGGCATCCCCGAAGTACAGTTCTTCTCGTTTGCCAACGCGTTGTCTTACCGCCAGAATTTAGAAGAAGCCGCCAAATCCTCCGTATTGGTCGACTTCCTCAACCGCAAGCATTACGGCTTGTCTTTGCGGATTTTTGAGGCCATCGGTTTGGATAAAAAACTGATTACCACCAATCCGACCATCGTGCATTACGATTTTTACCATCCCGACAATATGTTCTACTGGGACGGCAGCAATCTCGACGAACTCAAAGACTTCCTGACCCGACCGTTCGTCCCCATCGCGCCGGAATTGAAACGAAAATACAGCTTCAGCAACTGGATAAACTGCGCATTCGATATCGAGCCGAACATACCGATCGGGCTGCCGCATATCGACAGGGATGCCATTCAACAGATATAGCGGAGAAGCAAATTTGCGGGATAGGCAGTACAAATAAAAGGGAAAATATTCACTGAGTGCTTCGGCACTTTCAAAGTCTATTCACAATAAACGATGTTTTGCGGACGCCGGCTGTTCAAACACAGGCGGTTTGTCCGTTAAAAGACATCTTTCACATCGAGAATGTACGGTTTGCCGTACCTTCTCCCGCTTGCCGTTTCCCCGAATCTGAAACCTATCCTGTTTTCAAAGGTCAGTTTGAACAGGGCAACAAGATATTTATTCATCTGTATAACAATAATAAGTTGATGATTTTAAAATCAATAGGAGGACACACACCATGTCTCGGAAACCTATTATCCTATTAGGCATGTACCAAGTTAACGACATTTATAAATTGCTTATCCAAAATTTAGAAAAACAAGGATTTCAAGTTGTCGATATCAGCTACAACCATATCGCGCCCCCCTTCAAATATTCGTCTTTAAAAATGAGGCTGGGGGCATTCTGGTGCAAAAAAGTCCTGAAGCAGAAAAAGAAAAAAGAAATTTTGAGGAAAAAAGCCCGGCTTCGGCATTTCACGAAAATTTATCAAGAAATGATGGAGAAAATAAAAACATACGAGTATTTTGATTACGCATTGTTTTTAAACGGACAAATCTATCCGAAGTATCTGCTGGAACAGGTCAAGCGAAAAACCGAAAAGCTGATGGTGGCCTACCAATGGGAC
>CALDNV010000199.1:0-2122 GCA_937914605.1 uncultured Neisseria sp. | reverse complement strand
TTACGCCCGATTTGACGATGCGCTACTGTCCTATTTTGATTTTAATTGACTATAAATTTAATCCACTATATAACAAAAAAGCATTGCAAATTTCCATTGCAATGCTTTTTTATTGAAGTCCTATCAAGCAATTAGCTTACGGCTGCAAAATAAAAACTGCACTATTGCTAGTGCAGTTTTTTCAAATCATCATTGAAACGATGATTAGCGTTTTTTACCGGTAACGGTAGCAACCGCCAGGTTTTCGTTACGTTTCAGAGAAACGCTTTCTACACCTTCAGGCAGTTGGATGTCAGACAGGTGAAGGATGTCGCCGGCAACGACTTTAGTGCAGTCCAAATCCAAGTATGCAGGGATGTTGGCAGGCAAAGCAACCACTTCAACAGTAGTGTTCAACAGGGATACGCGACCGCCTTGCAGTTTAACGGCTTGAGAGTTTTCAGCGTTAACAATGTGCAGGGGAACGCGGATACGTACAGGTTGGTCGGCTTTAACAGCTTGGAAGTCGATATGTTGAACTTCGCGACGGAACGGGTGCATTTGGAAATCACGGACGATAACGTCTTTGGTTTCACCGTTCAGGGACAGTTTGATCAGTGCAGTGTGGAAAGATTCTTTTTCCAATGCGTAGAATACAGTTTTGTGATCCACAGCAATTGCAACGGGCTCTTGGCCTTCACCGTACAAAATGCCGGGGATTTGGCCTTCGCGACGCAGGCGGCGGCTCGCACCAGTGCCTTGTGCTTCACGAACAGAGGCTTGAATTTCATAAGTCATGTTAAATACTCCAAATTAAATAAAACTACCGTCATCGGCCGCGACCAGCTTAAGACGGCTTCGGGGTTATGGCAGCAACATGCTGCCTGTCATCACTTCTTCATTGAAAAGATATGAGACGGATTCTTCATTGCTGATGCGGCGGACCGTTTCAGCCAAAAGGCCGGCAATCGTCACTTGACGGATACGGTCGCATTGTTTGGCCGCTTCAGACAAAGGGATGGTGTCGGTAACGACAACTTGGTCGATTTCAGACGAGGCAATACGGCTGACTGCCTCTCCCGAGAATACGGCATGGCTGGCATATGCCAAGACACGTTCTGCTCCGCGCTCTTTCAAAGCGACGGCAGCTTTACACAGCGTATTCGCGGTATCAATCATGTCGTCCACAATCAAACAGGTACGGCCTTGGATGTCGCCGATGATGTTCATAACTTCCGCCACATTGGCTTTCGGACGGCGTTTGTCAATAATTGCCAAATCGGCATTTAATGATTTTGCCACAGCGCGGGCGCGGACTACGCCGCCAATATCAGGGCTGACTACGGTCAGGTTTTCAATCCGCTGCTGTTTGATGTCATTCAACAGAATAGGAGTGGCATAGATGTTGTCGACAGGGATATCAAAGAACCCCTGAATCTGGTCGGCATGCAAATCAACAGTCAAAACACGGTCGATACCTGCGGAATACAACATATTTGCCACCAGTTTGGCGGAAATCGGAACGCGTACAGAACGCGGACGGCGATCCTGGCGGGCATAGCCGAAATAGGGAATTGCTGCGGTAATACGACCAGCAGAAGCGCGTTTCAGCGCATCGGCCATCGTCAGGATTTCCATCAGGTTGTCATTGGTTGGGGCACAAGTGGGCTGCAGGATAAATACATCACGACCACGGACGTTTTCCATCAATTCGATGGCAATTTCGCCGTCTGAGAATTTGGATACGGAGGCTTCGCCTAACGAAATATCCAAGTGTTTGACAACGCGTTGCGCCAACTCTGGATTTGCGTTGCCGGTAAATACCATCAAACTGTCGTATGCAGCCATATTTTCACCTGATTTTATGTTTAACTTCCGCTCAGAAAACGTCATGCTTCCCTCTGCCTATGTCCAAGACATTACGAGCGGTATTATACGCACAATGAACGGCATAGTGAATTAAATTTGCAGCGTTATATCGCGGTTACGCCTCATCACAATCCAAATTTATCACTATAAAACAAAGTTTTTCTGCGTTGTCATTGATTTTCAACATAAAAGAGCGTGTAAGGAAACTTACACGCTCTTATTTGGCTGGGGAGGAAGGATTCGAACCTTCGCATGCTGGAATCAAAATCCAGTG
>CALDNV010000198.1:0-2807 GCA_937914605.1 uncultured Neisseria sp. | reverse complement strand
AATCAGTACGGCGTTGCCTCGCCTTGCCGTACTATCTGTACTGTCTGCGGCTTCGCGCCTTGTCCTGATTTAAATTTAATCCACTATAAAACAGGGACATGGCTTGAGCACGCTGTTCGTTGGATATGGGAATTCAGACGATCTGAAGGATTCCTCTCAATGCGTCCATCCTTTATCCAAATCCAAATTGCCATCATACACACAATATTCAAATTGCTGTTTGATAAGGGATACCGAATCGGGCAGATCGTCTAACAACTTTTGTACACGCCCAACAAACTCAGTGTAATTACCCGAATGGCGCACGGTAATAAACCGTTGGTCAGGTGTATGGCGTAAAGTGTTGCGCGACAGATGGGCATGGCAGCGAGAGCAGTAGGCGCGCAGGGCGGGCAATTCTTCAGCCTCATGGCGCACCTTGCCGTGCCATTCGAAATAACAGGGTTTTTCGTTTGGATAGGTCGTCTGAAAACGGGCGGCGCAGTCGGCAGGAATTTCAATTTTTTCACGAACGATGGTAAAGCCTTGTGCAGCGAACCGGTTGGCAAGCATCTGTACATGCTGCCGAACAGCATGATAATCGTCCGACTGTATTACGGCGGAAAACATCGGTTGTTGAGAATGCTCGCCCTCGGGCAGTTCGATTAGCACGGCTTTGCCTCCCAAGTCGGCGCAGGTCGTCTGAAAACGAGGAAGGGTAGAGGAAGGTTGCGGCGTGGAAGTAAGGTGGAGTTCGTAATACATGGTTTCAGACGACCTTAATGTTCTAGATTGTTTCGTTTATTTGTTTCGGTAGGCCGGATTGCAGGAAATCGGACATTTCGCGATAAAACGCCATAACAATTTGCATTTTTTGCCGGTCCGGTTTGCTTGTTTGAGGCCGAATGTTTATTTCATCTATCAATTCGCGCAACGGGCGGCGTTTGGTGGGGTTGGCTTCGTCCAATATAAAATACAGAATCCCCCCGTCTTGTATCAACCTGCGGCGGGCATCCATTATATGACTGTTAAAAAATAGATTTTGAATCAGATTGGTGCGTTGTTCATCATTTTGTGGAGGTTTAGCGGTCTCAGGAAGCAACACGGTTTTGTTGCATATGCAGGACTGAGACTGATTGAGCGCAAAAACGGGCAGGTAAAACATCATCAACATTGCCTTCAGAATATCGCAGAAATGCCCTTCAGCCTCGTCATCGCCCTGCTGCAGACAAGGGGGGAGTTGGTAGGTTTGAGGGGTAAAGTCACATTCGCTGCGGCCTGTAGGCAAACCTAGTCCCAGATCCAAATAAAAATGACCGTCCAGTTCGATAAAATGCCATGGCGCACGGTTGGCACGTACGCGCGGCAGATGCAGATAGGGATTGTGGCAAATCCTTAGGTACAGGCGGATCAGATGGGCAATATTACCGCAATAAGCAGGGTTGAGTTGACGTACGCGGTTAATGCGGACGATCTTTTCTTTTGGACGGAGGAAGCAGGGCGGTTGTTTGGTTTTCATTAGAATGGTTGGGTGGTTTTTGTCGTAGCCAGGTGTGTTTAAATTAGTTTGGCGTAGGGGGGGGGCGGTACGCACGCAATTTATTCTGTTAAGATGACCTCAATACTTTCTTTAAGAGTATATGAAATATTTGCTTTTTAACAACGCCTTATTACTGGTCAACATGGAGGTTGTCTGAAACACAACTTTCAGACAACCTTTGTTGTAATGTGTTCAGCCGTCGTAACACCTACGACGCATTAGACAACCTGATCTACCGCAGCTACCCGACGGCGAAAACCAATATGGCCTAGAAAACCAGCTCGTCCGCACCGAAATCAAAAAGCCCGCCGGGCCATACCAAGATTTAGACATACACCTAAGAGGTTACTAGCAAGACTATTTCAAAAAGTAGTCAGCAGCAAAAGAAGAAAGAATTAGAGGTGTCGGTGGAGTATATGTTAGAGACAGCAAAAGCTTGGTTTATGTTGAAGGAATATTCGAAATTATTAGATTACCTTAGGAGATTATCATGGATGTGACATTATTTAATTTTCAGACATTTTGGGAGGCAAACGCTGATGAAGACTATCGTGAAGATATTATCAGAATGTCTATTGCACTTATGACATTTCTTAAAAAGAATAGTTTACTTATTGATATTGAACCCTTTAATGAGGATGGCTCTATCAAAGAAGATTTGATCATTCGGAAATCCAATGTAACTGATGAAGGATTCCAATTATTTGTTAAACCAGTAAATAATTGGTGGAATGCTTTGGATAGGGGAACTCCTCCTGAGAAAGTTACTATTTTGGAGAATGGCTTGAAAAAAATTCGGGCTGCGAAAAAGTAATTTTATAGTTCAGACGATCTCAATACTTTCTTTGAGGTCGTCTGAACTATTTGTTCTTTAACAATATCATTAGCAGTTAACATAGAGGTCGTCTGAAAATCTACTTCGAACCCCATCAAGCATTTATAATCCTGCTTTTCAGACGACCTTTTGAACATCCGTTCTCTCAATAAAATTAACCTTATGAAACCCAAATTTATCACTCTGGACGGCATAGACGGCGCGGGCAAATCGACCAATCTTGCCGTTATCCGCCAATGGTTCGAATCCCATAATCTTCCCGTATTGTTTACCCGCGAGCCGGGCGGTACGCCTGTCGGCGAGGCTTTGCGCGAAATTTTGTTGAACCCTGAAACCAAGGCGGGATTGCGCGCGGAGACGTTGATGATGTTTGCCGCGCGGCAGCAGCATCTGGAAGACGTTATCCTGCCTGCGTTGGCAGACGGCATTCATGTCGTTTCCGACCGTTTTACC
>CALDNV010000197.1:0-4006 GCA_937914605.1 uncultured Neisseria sp. | reverse complement strand
TCTCTTTGAGCTAAGGCGAGGCAACACCGTACTGGTTTAAAGTTAATCCACTATACAAAGGTCGTCTGAAACATGACCCCGTTTCAGACGACCTTTTGTCCTAATCGTTCAATCCGGTTTTATTCTTCGTCACCCGTATCGCTGATGCTGATGCTGATGCTGTGTTCCATCCTGCTCGGGTGGACTTTCAAGCCGCCGCAGCCGGATTTCTCGGCGGACAGGCGGTCGAGGTAGGCTTGGTCGATGTCGCCGGTTTGATAGATGCCGTTGAAACAGGACGAATCGAAGGACTCAATTTTCGGATTGAGTGCTTTGACGACGGCTTCCAAATCGCTCAAATTTTGGAAAACGATGCCGTCCGCGCCGATTTCGGAGGCAATTTCCGCCGCGCTGCGCCCGTTGGCAATCAATTCTTCGCGTGTGGGCATGTCGATGCCGTACACATTGGGATAGCGCACTTCGGGGGCGGCGGAGGCGATATAGACTTTGCGTGCGCCCGCTGCGCGTACCATTTCGACGATTTCGCGGCTGGTCGTCCCGCGCACGATGGAGTCGTCCACCAGCAACACGCTTTTGCCTTCAAACTCGGTTTCCATCGGGCTGAGTTTTTGGCGCACGGATTTTTTGCGCGTCGCCTGGCCGGGCATGATAAAGGTGCGGCCGATATAGCGGTTTTTAATCAAACCTTCGCGATAAGGCTTTTTGAGGTGGACGGCAAGTTCCATCGCGCTGGGGCGGCTGGTGTCGGGAATGGGCATCACGACGTCGATGTCGTCCACGGGCAGCTCGAGTTTGATTTTTTCCGCTAAGGACACGCCCATGTCCAAACGCGATTGGTAAACCGATACGCCGTCGATCACGGAGTCGGGGCGGGCAAAATAGACGTATTCGAAGAGGCAGGGACTGAGTTTGGCGCGGTCGGTGCAACAGCGGGCAATCATTGTGCCGTCAAAGCCGACGAATACTGCTTCGCCCGGCTGGATATCGCGTTCCAAATCGTAGGCAAGCGCATTGAAGGCAACGGATTCGGAGGCGACGGCATAGGATTTTCTGCCTGATTCGTCGGTTTGCGAACCCAACACCAGCGGGCGGATGCCGTAAGGATCGCGGAAAGCGAGCATACCGTAGCCCGCAATCATGGCAACCACGCCGTATGCGCCGCGTACCAGGCGGTGAACTTCGGCAACGGCGTTGAAAATATTGTCGATATTGAGCCGGTGGGGATTGGCATTTTTAGAGACTTCGCGGCGCAATTCGTGCGCGAATACGTTGAGCAAAACTTCGGAATCGGAGCTGGTGTTGACGTGGCGCAGGTGTTTGTTGCACACGTTTTCATACAGTTCGGCGGTATTGGTGAGGTTGCCGTTGTGCGCCAAAACGATGCCGAAAGGCGAGCTGACGTAGAAAGGCTGCGCTTCCGCGCTGCTGCCTGCGTTGCCCGCCGTAGGATAACGGACATGGGCGATGCCCGCGTTGCCGATCAAATCGCGCATATTGCGTGTGCGGAACACTTCGCGCACCATGCCTTTGCCTTTGTGCATATGGAACGTGCTGCCTTCCGCCGTCACAATGCCCGCCGCATCCTGCCCCCTGTGCTGCAACATCTGCAAACCGTCGTACAGAAGCTGGTTTACCGGCTCATGGCTGACCAAACCTAATACACCGCACATATCGTCTTCTCCGAATTCGAGGTTAACTTGGAAAACAGAATTATAGAATAAATCGGACAAAGTTGCCCAAATTGTTGACAATCATTCGCCCGTTCAGTTTGAAATCAGATTCGGACCATGACTGATTGATGAATCAGTCCGACAATACGAAGCATCGAAAATTAAATCCAACTTCACTATAAATGCTTCTATTTCACCGCCTTATTATCAATCCGCCCACGCCTCTATCGGAGATTCAGACTATAAGCAGCGCGTTCGGCAAATATAGCTGCCGAACTTTTAACTCATGAAAAACCGGTTTCAGACGACCTTCGATGCAATCTGGGTCGTCTGAAACCGGTAGATTTACGATTCCGCCTTATCTTCCGCCTTGTCCTTCTGACCGGGCAGATAAGGCATGATGACTTCAGACAATGATTGGAAATAAGGAATGCTGTACGAGCTTTGCCAATCTTCCGTTTCCGGCAAATCGGTGTGGGCGCAGACCATGACCGCTAAAGTGACCAACAATACGCCTTTGGCTGCGCCGAACACGCCGCCCAATACTCTGTTGACGCTGCCCAAGCCCATCGATGATGCTGCGTTGGTCAGTATGGTGCGTAAAAACTGCTGTAAAAAACGCGCCAAAAAGAAAATCACGACAAACGAAATGGCAACGCCCAAGGCACGCGGTTGAATCGATTTAAACGCCACTTCCGAAAACGGCACGGCAAACGTTTTAGCCAACAAAAAGGAAATCACCCACGCAAACAGCGAACCCGCTTCGGCAATGACGCCGCGTATCATCGACATCACGATACACGCCGCGATCACGCCGAAGGCGAGTATGTCGGCTAACGGAATATCATTCATTGGTTACCTGTCCGGCAATGCCGTGTACGCGCAGTTTGTTCAAGTCGCGTTCGGCATCGTAGGCGTTTTTGTATGCGCCCGATTTGACGCGGTAAACCTTGCCTTTATCCGTCATCACTTCGGTAATGGTTGAGTCGATACCTGCTGCTTTCATTTTGCGTTGCAGGCTCAAGGCGCGTTCTTTTTCAGCATAACCTGCCTGAATGGCGGCTTTTTTACCTGATTTGACTTCGGCGGTTTTGGTTTTTGCCTTTTCAGACGACCTTTCGGCAGTAGCGGTAGCGGTTTTCTCTGCCTTGGCCGTCTGCTCGGCTTTGGCTTTGGCAACTTTCGCTTCGGCTTCCCTTACTGCGGAAGCTTTTTTGCCGGCTGTTTCGATTTTTTCATATTTGGAAGCATCTACCCGAATTCTTTCTTTAGGTTCGGATGCGGATGCTGTGACGGTTTCTTTGGCTTTTTCCGCTGCCGCTTTGTGTTTCGCCGCCGCTTCTTCTTTGGCTTTTAATGCCTTACGTTCGGCAACGGCTTTCTCGGCTTTTTCCAACTGTGCCAGCTTGTTGCGTTCGGCTGCGGCGGCACGCTCGGCCTTCTCGGCTTTGGCAGCTTGAAGGGCGCGTTTACGCGCTGCGGCATTGGCTTCGCGTTCCGCTGCTTCCTGGGCTTGAAGCTGCTGCGCTTTACGCTGCTCTTCACGATTACGGCGGCGCTCTTCCGCGCGGCGCTCGGCTGCTTCGCGTTTGGCGGCTTCGGCTTTTTGGATTTTCTCAGACTCTTCCAAACCTTTGATGTCACTGTCTGACAGCGTATCGTTAATCAGCACCAAAGGCGGACCTACATCTTCGGGCGCGGCCTGCGGCGCATCGGGTTGCGGCTCGGCTTGCGCAGTTTGCTCCGGCGCGGCGGTTTCCTGCGGTTTGTCCGCTACTTCGGCATCGGCATTTTTAGCCGCTTCTGCCGCTGCTTCCAAATCTTCTTTGGTAGAGGGTTCCAACACGGTCGCATCCGCCAGGTTTGCGGGTTCTGCGTCGGCATTATTCTGTTGGATGGTTGTAGTTTGGGCGTTTTCTTCTGGCTTGTTTTCCGGTCCGGTTGACAGGGCGACGCCCAATAAAACGGTCGATGCCGCCACCAACCCCGATGCCATAACCAAGCGGCGGCGGTTGCGGCGTTTGAGCTGTTCGTAACCGGTCAGAACTTCATTTTGCTTATTGTCAGACATGGAGATTTCCTTTTACAACGCCGCCATTACGTCGGCAACGGTATGAAATGAGCCGAAAACAACGATTCTATCATTTTCGCCCGCCTTAGCCAAAGCTGCGCGGTACGCCTCGCGAACGGAGGTAAAAGTTTGTATATTTTCGATATTTTGTGCTTCCAGTTTCGCCTGCAAGGCTTCCGCCGTCATGCCGCGCGGCACGTCCAAAGGCGCGATATACCACTCGTCAAACTGGTCTTTAACGATTTCCAACACGCCGTCTATGTCT
>CALDNV010000196.1:0-7399 GCA_937914605.1 uncultured Neisseria sp. | reverse complement strand
GGCATAATCGCCCCAAACGTGTAGGCGGATTTGGTTCATTTGATTCTCCTTTTTTGTATACGCGCCCCTTCGTAAGGAAGGGGCGGATTAGCTGACTAATCTAACTACTTTAGTTTCAATCCACGCACGGTTAAGTGCGAAAAGTTTTCAGACGACCTAAAAAACAACGAGAAAACTGACCGCACTTTTCTGTTATTCGATTAAACATCGTCTTTGTCTGATGAATCATCATTTTTTCTTGGTGCATTGTTATTTTTCGCCTGATTAACCTTGATTGATTCTTGTCTCTCACTCATAGCATTTCCTGCAAGTTCTTTCACTTTATCTGGGAAACTTGGGATTTTAGACATGGCTTGCTTAACAATATTTGATGAAGCTAGTTCATGCCAAGGGCTTCCATGATTTTCAGCCTCAACTAAACGTAAAGGCAACTCATCTAATCTCGTTAAAGCAGAACTAAGCAATTTAGCTTCCATTTCTTTATCAAACCGAGCTGTTTCTTTACGGAAACCTTCATAAGCACGAGAAACAGAGGCTTTAAAGGCGTAATCTTCCGATAATTTAAATCGTTGCCCAATTTGTTTGGTTGCCAACCAAGAGAACCATATTGGTGCACCAATTGACAAAATTGCCATAATGAAATTGATAGACATACTTAAACTAGAAATATCCTGCTGTGCCATTAACTCTAGTAACTTTTGTAATTGAACTGATCCAAAGTAACCACCTGCACTAAGCGATAAAACCAATCCACCAACCCATACCCACATAGATGTAGATAAACTATCAGAGCGTTCGGAAAAGGCCGCTGCTAACCCCACACTTGTAGCTGCAGCATAGGTGCTTTTACATTCTTCTAATATATCTTTGGCTTCTTTAGAAGCACCTTTTAATTCTGCTTGAAGGTTTTCAATTTCTGTTTTTGTATTTGAAACTGCCGTTTTATCTGCAGTAGATTCAGTTACTAATTGACCTATAGTCTTCCTGGCTTCCCTTAACGATTCCAAATCTGTAGGTAATTGCTCTGCTGTCTCATGTGCTTGTTCTATACTGGAAACCATATCCTTTAACGGAGATGTTCTAGGTTCAAGATCATTTAATGTTGCCTCTAAACTCCTGACTCTTCTTCTTTGGTTCTTTAACTGAATAGCTAACTCTTTACTATCGTCTTTAATCAAAAAAGGTTCTAGGGCTGTCCTTAAGGCGTTTATCGTGATTATGTAGGCTGAAACTGCTTCATGAGGATTTCCCCATATTTGAGGAATTGTATTAGCTCTTAAAAATTCCAGAGCTTTTACATAGCGGGAAAGTACATTATTCTCATCATTAATTTCATCATTTCCTTTGGTCTCAATGAGAGTAATTACCTTTTGTGCTTCAGTAACTAACTCTTCTCTTGCTATTCCTGGATATGTCCAACTATTTCTTGCATAATTTAATACATCTTCACTAGAGATGGAGCTTTCTAATTGTTGAATAATATTATTCAATTCATCTTTAATATCTAACAAAACTTGATTCATAGGGTTTTCCTTAAGGTTATAAATAATGTAACACTGTTAAGTATATTACTCTTGTATTTTTAAACATTCAACTTCTAAAGAAGTTATATTAAAAGCTTAAAACGCCAAACTCTCCCCCTTCAAAAATACCGTATCCTCCCAACTCAGCCCCGCCACTTCATCATACAAATCCAACCCAATCAGCGTATAAAACTGTTTGCCGAAGTTTTTCTCGTTAATCGGTTCGATACGCCCTGCTTTATACAAAGCAGCGAGGGCTTTTTCGGGAATTTGGACAGTGTAGGGTTGCAGTTTGCGTAAGAGTCCGCCAATGTGGTCGGCGTGGTGCAGGCTGCTAATGAGGCTTTCAGCCTCAGCATCAAACGGAATAATCAGCGGCTGCATATGGCTTTCGATCATGCAGAATTTGTCAGCGATGGTTTGGAATGGGAAATCGAGGCTTTGCCCGGCGTTCCGGTGCATTTGCAGGATTTGTTTGTTATCCAGTTCTTTGCCTTTTAAGTCATAAAGGTCTTTGAAATAGGCGGCGATGGCTTGGGTGGATAAGAGGTCGCCTGAAAACTCATCGGCAGTCAAGCGCATAACGGCAGCTTGGGCGGCAAGTTCAGGCGGGGCTTTCCATTTATCCTCAGGCGCGAATATCCAGACAAAGCTGTTTTCAGACGGCCTTTTGCCTTCGCGGTTGCAACGTCCGGCTGCTTGCGCAACGCTGTCTAAACCTGCTTCGGCGCGCATCACCAGCGGAAAATCTACATCAACGCCGGCTTCAATTAAGGAGGTGGCGATAACGCGGCAGGGTTCGCCGTTTTTCAGACGGCCTCGAATCTCATCGAGCTTTTGGCTGCGGTGTTTGGCGCACATCAAGGTGGTCAGATGGAACGTACCGTCAAGGTGTTTGGCTTGGTCGTACAGGCTGCGGGCGTGACGACGGTTATTGACGATAACCAGCATTTGCGGATGTTCGCCAAGTTTAGCGAGCAAGTCGGCGTCGGTTTGTGTGCCGATGTGTTGCACGGTGGTGCGGCGCAGTTTGTCGAAAAGTGCGGTTGGTTCTGGAGCAATTTCGCGCACATTTTCAAAGCCGCGATAGAAGCCGTTTTCGGCTTGCACGGCTGGCTGGGTGGCGGTGCACATGACGACAGAGCAATGATAGTTCTGCGCCAATTCTTTGATAGCTTGCATGATGGGCAGCAAAAGATTGAGCGGCAGCATTTGCGCTTCGTCGAGGATGATGACGGAACCTGCGATGTTGTGCAGCTTGCGGCAGCGCGAGGAGCGGTCGGCAAAGAGGGATTCGAAGAATTGCACGGCGGTGGTCACGACAATCGGCGCGTCCCAGTTTTCCGAAGCAAGGCGCAATTTGTCTTTGGTGGTGTCGTCTTGCAGTTCGCTGTCGTCGAAGGTGCTGTGGTGCTCCAACACGGCTTGTTCGCCCAATTCGCCAAAGGCTTTGCGAAACTCAGCGGCGTTTTGCTCGATGATGCTGGTGAACGGAATGACGTAAATCACGCGTCGCATATCATGCCGCTTGGCGTGTTCCAGCGCGAATGCCATGGAAGTGAAGGTTTTTCCGCCGCCGGTCGGCACAGTTAGCGTGAACAGCCCTTGCGGTTGTGCCGCTTGTTCTACGGCGTAATCGAGAATTTCGCTGCGCAGGCGGTTTAAGGCGGCATTGCGTTTTTCGGCTTCGGTTTGCTCTGAAGCCTGGGCGATGCGTCGTCTGAAATTATTGATAAATTGATTGAAATTGTGTTGTAAGGCGTTTAAATCGGGATAACCGCCGCGCTTGACAGTTTTGTTTTCTAGGTTTGAATAAAAGGCTTCGGTATCAAGATAATCGGCATCCACCAAGCAGGAATAGAGCATTCGGGTGAAGAAGGCGTAGGAGAAAAAAGGATGATGCGCGTCAGCTTTGAGTGGTGGGGCGGATAAGTTTTTGGGGAGCTTGATTTCTTGTTGCCACAAGTTATCGAGAACGGGAATATCTGCACCGAATTGCAAGGCTAACCGCTGCTTTAACGTACGGCGGTTATCACCTTCACCGTTTCCATTTGCCAACCCGGCATGATGCCCCGCAATGCAAAACGCCATCAGCTTACCGATCACATTCCCCCAACGCTCGACAGCAATTTTGGCTCCGGCGGTGGCATGATCGACTGATGGGCCACCATGCAATCGATGGTTAAAGGCTTCTGAATATTTCCCTAAGTCATGAAACTGTCCCGTCTGGCAGGCAATTTCCTGAGCACCGAATACCCGAGCAAACTCCGCCGCCATTTCACCAACATTGACTGAATGGCTTTGCAAGGTTTGCCAATGTTCGTAAGGCAAGAGATTGCCGAGTTTATCTTCAGCAGAATGGGCGTAGTAGGAGAGTTTTGCAAACATAAAATAATCCTTTATATTTATGATTACTTTAATTACTTCACTTAATTTACTCCTAATCTCATTTTAATGTCAAGAATGATTTTTTTATATATTTTTCATAAATAATATGAAGTTAATTGATTTTAAAATGGAGTGATTTATATGATTTTGGAGTGTCTTTTTAGGGCATAAAAAAAGCCCTTTCAAAAAGGTGAAAGGGCAAAATATTTGGAGTCATACTATGAGTTGTTGAATTAACAAATCAGGTATATGGTGTATTATAATAATAAAATACAAAAATGCAACATTTTTTTAACAAATAATTTTTTATCATTTAATTATGTGGATTTCTTGTATTGCTATTGACTAAATTACGCATTAATAAGGCGTAGTCTAAGTTGATATCTTGTGGTACGTCTAAGAACACAAAATGCCCATCACCTAGTGCTGCATCAACCGCTTCATTTTTACGATTTAGCATTTTTTCAATTTTGAAATTGATATTACCCTGAGGGGTCATCATTTCTACATCATCACCAAGTAGGAATTTGTTCTTCACCGCCACTTCAGCCATACCTTGTTCATTACGTTTACCAGTAAATTCACCAACAAACTGTTGACGATCAGAAATAGAATAACCGTATTCGTAATTTTGGTATTCATCGTGCGTATGACGACGTAAGAAACCTTCGGTATAACCACGATGAGCAAGGGATTCCAACGTATCCATTAAGCTTTCATCAAATGGTTTGCCTGCTGCCGCATCATCAATGGCTTTGCGGTAAACTTGTGCGGTTCTTGCGCAATAATAGAATGATTTAGTACGGCCTTCGATTTTTAAAGAATGCACACCAAGTGCGGTCAATTTTTCCACGTGTTGTACGGCGCGCAGATCTTTTGAGTTCATAAAGTAAGTGCCGTGCTCATCTTCAAAAGCGGTCATTTGCTCATCTGGTTTTTGTGATTCAGTATAAAGGAAGACTTTATCCGTTACCGCACCTTCACCCAAGGTTGGCGCGACATTTTTCACTTCGATTTGTTGAGCAGGATCGATTTTCGGCACGATGTTGCCGACTTCATCCGTCGTGCCTTCTTCCATTTTGTATTCCCAACGGCAAGCATTCGTGCAAGTGCCTTGGTTTGGGTCGCGTTTGTTGATATAGCCAGAAAGTAAGCAACGGCCAGAATACGCCATACATAACGCGCCATGTACGAAAATTTCGAGTTCGATATCTGGCACATGTTGGCGAATTTCAGCGATCTCTTCAATGGATAATTCGCGCGATAAAATCACACGAGTTAACCCCATTTGTTTCCAGAATTTCACGGTCGCCCAGTTTACCGCATTTGCTTGTACAGAAAGGTGAATATCAATATCTGGGAAGTTTTCACGCACCAACATAATTAAGCCTGGGTCGGACATAATTAAGGCATCTGGACCCATATCGATCACAGGTTGTAAATCTTTGATAAAGGTTTTGAGTTTAGAGTTATGCGGTGCAATGTTTACGACCACATAGAATTTTTTGCCAAGTGCATGGGCTTCATCAATCCCGATTTTTAAATTGGCATGATTAAATTCATTGTTACGTACACGTAAGCTGTAACGAGGTTGGCCTGCATAAACGGCATCTGCACCATACGCAAAGGCATAGCGCATATTTTTGAGGGATCCTGCAGGGGAGAGTAATTCAGGTTTAAATGGGGTTGTCATAATATTCTCTTGTCTGATTTCAGGTCAGTAGCTTGCTTTTGGCAAGCCGTAGTAAAGGCCTGTATTTTAGGCAGATTTAGGGATTTGTAAAGTAAAAGTGCGGTTGGTTTTTCGATTGTTTTTTAGGCTAGAAATAAAAAAGGCGAACCATTCGTTCGCCTTATCAAGATGCATTTAATTAAATCGCCCAGCCGCCAGCATAGAATGCGACAAGTACAATGGCGATGATAATCGTACCGATATTGAGTTTTTTCACATCACCACTCACGATACGACCAATCACTAATGCCGCAAAGCCAAGCATGATACCCGTTACGATGTTTGCCGTTAACACGATGAATACCGCACAAACTAAGCCGCTCATTGCGCCGACGAAATCATCAAAGTCTAATTTGCTCACATTACTTAACATTAATAAGCCCACATACATTAATGCTGGAGCAGTTGCATAACCTGGCACTAAGAATGCAAGTGGTTGGAAGAATAACATTAATAAGAACAATACGCCGACGACGATAGCGGTGATACCGGTTTTACCGCCTGCGGCTGTCCCTGCTGCAGATTCGATATAAACGGCGGCTGGCGCAGTACCGAATAAGCCTGAGAATAAGCTACTTACAGAGTCAGAGGTTAAGGCTTTGCCACCGTTGATGATTTGTCCGTCTTTATCTAATAAGTCCGCTTGTCCTGCAACGGCACGAATCGTACCTGTTGCATCAAATACCGCCGTCATCACTAACGCAAAGACAATTGGTAAAATGGCTGGTTGTAATGCGCCTTGGAGATCTAATTGTAAGAAAAGTGAGTTTTCACCAAAGGTTGGCATTTTGAAAATTTGGCCATTGAATGTGACGTTTGGATCGAAGATTAAACCGACGATAGTAATCGCGATGATGACCCATAAAATCCCGCCTTTCACTTTCATTTTTTCCAAGCCGATAATGAATGCAAGGCCAATTAAAGACATCATTACTGGGAATGAGGTGAAATCACCTAATTTAACCGGTAAACCAGCTTGGTTGCCGACCACTAAGCCTACGCCGTTTGCGGCGATTAAAAGTAAGAATAAGCCGATCCCGATCCCCGCACCGTGTGCAATGCTTGATGGCAGATTACGTAAAATCCATGAACGAATACCTGTTGCCGAAATTAAGGTGAACACCAAACCCATGAGGAATACCGCACCTAATGCTACAGGAATAGAAACATGTTGACCGATTACTAAGCTAAATGCAGTGAATGCGGTTAATGAAATGGCACAGCCGATCGCCATTGGCGCATTTGC
This sequence comes from uncultured Neisseria sp., assembly GCA_937914605.1. Classification (GTDB taxonomy): domain Bacteria; phylum Pseudomonadota; class Gammaproteobacteria; order Burkholderiales; family Neisseriaceae; genus Neisseria. The sequence goes on along the minus strand of CALDNV010000196.1, from coordinate 510 downwards.
CCAAAAGCCGATTAAAATCGATCCAAGTCCCGCCACTAAACAGGTTGCAATAAACACAGATTCTGCCGGAAAGCCTGCATCACCAAGCATTTTAGGCACAACAATTACGGAATACACCATGGCTAAGAAGGTGGTTAAACCCGCAATGATTTCTTGACGAACCGTTGAACCGCGTTTGCTGAGTTCAAAGGTTTTTTCTAAACTTGACATAAAGTCCCCTAGGTTAATAATCAAAAAAAGACGTGCTATTTTATAGCAAATTATTTAAAAGTAAACGTTTGCGCAATCGTTTTTTTGTCAGTCTGGCGGGAAGGAGGGTCAGTTTTGAGGATGTTTTTCGCATATTTTTTTATAGACTAAAAACTGCTATACTCTGAAAGTTTTTAACGTAATCAAAAAAAGGAAAAACAATGGCTGATTTTAATCAAATTTTAACGCCAGGCGATGTAGATGCCGGCATTATCAATGTGGTAAATGAAATTCCAGAAGGTAGCTGCCACAAAATCGAAT
>CALDNV010000195.1:0-6180 GCA_937914605.1 uncultured Neisseria sp. | reverse complement strand
AGGTGCTGAAGCACCAAGTGAATCGGTTCCGTACTATCTGTACTGTCTGCGGCTTTGTCGCCTTGTCCTGATTTAAAGTTAATCCACTATATTTACAAAACAGTTTAACAGAAATGGCTTGAACGTTATTGGTATGCTTGATCGGCGCAGACCAAAAAGGTCGTCTGAAAAGTGGTTTTCAGACGACCTTTGCTCATTTCCGACAACTTTTAAATCAGTTCCAAGTCCGGGCCGGCGTTTTGGGCGCGGCGACTGCGCAGTTGGATGTCCAAACGCAGGTCGTGGGCGGAGTCGGCGTTTTTAATGGCGTCTTGGAAGCTGATATCGCCACGTTCGTACAGCTCGTAGAGCGCTTGGTCGAAGGTTTGCATGCCCATGGCGGTAGATTTTTTCATCATTTCTTTAATGCCGTGGATTTCGCCTTTTTGAATCATCTCGGAAATAATCGGCGAATTGAGCAGGATTTCCACTGCGGCTACGCGCCCCTTGCCGCCTTCACGGGGAATCAGGCGTTGCGAGATGAAGGCTTGCAGGTTGAGCGACAAGTCGGTCAAAAGCTGGGTGCGGCGCTCTTCGGGGAAGAAGTTGATGATGCGGTCGAGCGCCTGGTTGGAGTTGTTGGCGTGCAGCGTGGCGAGACAGAGGTGGCCCGTTTCGGCGAACGCCAAGGCGTAGTCCATGGTTTCGCGGTCGCGAATCTCGCCGATAAGGATAACATCCGGCGCCTGACGCAGGGTGTTTTTCAGCGCGGCAAACCAGTTTTCGGTATCCACGCCGACTTCGCGCTGGGTAATGATGCTTTTTTTGTGTTGATGGACGAACTCAATCGGGTCTTCGATGGTGATGATGTGGTCTTGGCAATTTTCGTTGCGGTGGTCAACCATCGCAGCGAGCGAGGTGGATTTGCCCGAGCCGGTACCGCCGACGAAAATCACGAGGCCGCGTTTTTTCATCACCACGTCTTTCAAGACGGGCGGCAGATTGAGGCTGTCAAAATTCGGGATTTTGCTGGTAATGGAGCGGAACACCAACGCCGTTGCACCACGCTGCACCATGGCATTGACACGGAAGCGGCTGGTGTCGGGCAGGCTGATGGCGAAGTTGCATTCGTTGGTGGAGGAAAACTCTTCGATTTGTTTGGTGGACATAATCGAAAAAGCGATTTCCATACATTTTTCGGAGGTCAGCGGCTCGTCGGTAATCGGCGTGATTTTGCCGTCCACTTTCATAGCGGGCGGAAAATTGGTCGTAATAAAGAGGTCGGAGCCTTTGTATTTGTTCATATGGCGCAGCCAAGTGAACAATTCGTCTTTTGCGCTGGGAGGATTGGTCATCATGATATTGGATAATTTCGGTGGTTATTTTATTGAAATGGATTATATCAAATAAATCATGATACATAAAAATGGCAAGATTACCGTATCGAATAATAGGACAGGCGGGCAATATGGCGGATTCAATACGGGTATGGAATGCCGCCGCTGCTGTTATAATACCGCCCACAATTTCATGGAAAGGTAAAAAATGTCTGTACAAACAGTTGCGGTCATCGGTGCGATGGAGCAGGAAATCGAGCTTTTGCGCGATGCAATGGATAATGTCAAAAGCGTGTCTTTCGGTAAGTTTACCGCCTACGAAGGCGAAATGGCGGGCAAACGCATGGTGTTGGTATTGAGCGGCATCGGCAAGGTCAACGCTGCGGTTTCAACGGCTTGGGTCATCCATCAATTCGCGCCGGACTGCGTCATCAATACCGGCAGCGCGGGCGGTTTGGGCAAGGGTTTGAAAGTCGGCGACATAGTGGTCGGCACGGAAATCGCGCATCACGACGTCGATGTAACGGCGTTCGGCTATGTTTGGGGACAAGTGCCGCAACTGCCTGCCGTATTCGTTTCAGACGACCTCTTGGTCGGCAAGGCAAAACAGGCGGCGGAAGTGTTTGAAGGCGCGGCGGTAGAACAAGGTTTGATTGTCAGCGGCGACCGCTTTGTCCACAGCAGCGAAGGCGTGGCGGAAATCCGCAGCCACTTCCCCGAAGTCAAAGCGGTGGAAATGGAAGCAGCGGCGATTGCGCAAGCCTGCCACCAGTTGAACACGCCTTTCGTCGTGATCCGCGCGATGTCTGACTCGGCGGATGAAAAAGCGGACATCAGCTTTGAAGAGTTTTTGAAAACGGCGGCGGCAAGCTCGGCGAAAATGGTGGAAAAGATTGTCGCGTCGCTGTAAAACACGCATAAAATCATGCGGAAACAGTAAATTTCCGCTAGAATGTCAGGCTATTTCACTTTGCCTGAAGGTCGTCTGAACGGTCTATTTGATTTTCAGACGACCTTTTCAGAATCACTGCTTATCTTTCAAAATAACAATATGAAAAATATCCGAAATTTCTCCATCATTGCCCACATCGACCACGGCAAATCGACGCTTGCCGACCGCTTCATCCAATACTGCGGCGGCTTGGATTTGCGCGAAATGAGTACGCAGGTGCTCGACTCCATGGACATCGAAAAAGAGCGCGGCATCACCATCAAAGCGCAAACCGCCGCGCTCAACTACAAAGCACGCGACGGACAGGTGTATCAGCTCAACCTGATTGACACGCCGGGACACGTCGACTTTTCTTACGAAGTTTCCCGTTCGCTGTCCGCCTGCGAAGGCGCTCTATTGGTCGTTGACGCATCGCAAGGCGTGGAAGCGCAAACCGTGGCGAACTGTTATACCGCGATTGATTTGGGCGTGGAAGTCGTGCCTGTTTTGAACAAAATCGACCTGCCCGCCGCCGACCCCGAACGCGTGGAACAGGAAATCGAAGACATTATCGGCATTGATGCCGTCGGCGCGGTGCAATGTTCCGCCAAAAGCGGCATCGGCGTGGAAGACGTTTTGGAAGAAATCGTTGCCAAAATCCCCGCGCCAACCGGCGACGAAAACGCGCCGCTGCAAGCCGTTATCGTCGATTCGTGGTTTGACAACTACGTCGGCGTGGTCATGCTGATTCGTGTGAAAAACGGCACCATCAAGCTGAAAGATAAAGTGCGCTTTATGAGCACCAAGGCGGAGACGCAGGTCGAGCAACTGGGCGTATTCACACCGAAATCGGTTCAAAAACAAGAACTCAAAGCCGGCGAAGTGGGTTTTTTGATTACCGGCGTGAAAGAATTGGGACAGGCGAAAGTCGGCGATACGGTAACTTTGGTTGCCAACCCCGCTTCTGAGCCGCTGCCCGGCTTCCAAGAAGTACAAAGCCAAGTATTCGCGGGCCTCTACCCTGTGGAAAGCCACGATTACGAAGCCTTGCGCGACGCTTTGGAAAAATTGCAGCTTAACGATGCTTCGTTGAAATTCGAGCCTGAAGTTTCTCAAGCATTGGGCTTCGGCTTCCGCTGCGGCTTCTTGGGCCTGCTGCACTTGGAAATCGTGCAGGAACGCTTGGAGCGCGAGTTCGACATGGATTTGATTACCACCGCGCCGACGGTGGTTTACGAAGTCGTGTTGAAAAGCGGCGAAAAAATCGAAGTCGAAAACCCGTCCAAACTGCCCGACATCGGCAGCATCGAAACCATTCTCGAGCCGATTATCACCGCGACCATCCTCGTGCCGCAGGAATACGTCGGCAACGTCATGACCTTGTGTAACCAAAAGCGCGGCGTACAGGTCAATATGCAGTACATGGGCCGCCAAGTCATGCTGACTTACGATTTGCCCATGAACGAAGTCGTGATGGACTTTTTCGACAAACTCAAATCCACTTCGCGCGGCTATGCCTCGCTGGACTACCAGTTCAAAGAGTTCCAACCGTCTGATTTGATTAAGCTCGACATCATGGTCAACGGCGAAAAAGTCGATGCCTTGAGCCTGATTGTGCACCGTCAAAGCGCCGTTCACCGAGGCCGCGAACTGGCCGCGAAAATGCGCGAGCTGATTCCGCGCCAAATGTTCGACATCGCGGTCCAAGCCGCCATCGGCAGCCAGATTATCGCCCGCGAAAACGTCAAAGCCCTGCGTAAAAACGTCTTGGCGAAATGTTACGGCGGCGATATTACCCGTAAGAAAAAACTTCTCGAAAAACAAAAAGCAGGCAAACGCCGCATGAAACAAGTGGGCAACGTGGAAATTCCGCAAAGCGCGTTCTTGGCGATTCTGCAAGTGAGCGACAAATAATGAGCACAAATTTAATCTACGGCGCGATTGCCGCCATCGTTATCGGCATTTTCCTCTATTTCATAAGCAGCAAAGAACGTCAGGAAAACGGAGAATGGAGCTCCGGCCTGCAATGGGCGTATCTTTTGTGCATGATCGGCGTCTTCGGCATCCTGTCTTTTTACATGAGCTTTACCGCCGTATTGCTGATATTTGTCGTATTCACCGGCATCGTTTGGGCAATCCACAAAGGTCGTCTGAAAAAAGACCCGTCGCACCAGGACAAAGCCGACTTTACCGACTACATGAGCGGCTTTTTCCCGATCATCCTCGTCGTCTTCATCCTGCGCACCTTCATCGCCGAACCATTCCAAATCCCATCCAGCTCCATGCGCCCGGGCTTGGTTAAAGGCGACTTCATCCTTGTGAACAAATTCGCCTACGGCATCAGAACCCCGATTATCAACAACGTCCTGATTCCGACCGGACAAATCGAGCGCGGCGACGTCGTCGTGTTCAACTACCCCGTCCAGCCTGAAATGAACTACATCAAGCGCATCGTCGGACTGCCAGGCGATACCGTCGAATACCGCGACAAAGTCCTGACCGTCAACGGACAAGTCGCCCCCGACCAACCGAACGGCACCTACTCCTACCCTGACGATACCGAACCGTCCGCAATCCACAACCCCGAACTTTTTCAGACGACCCTCAACGGCAAAACCTTCAATATCCTGAAAGAGCCGGGACAACCCTCCGTTTTCATCCCCTCGCTCGACAACTACCGCATGAAAATCATGCCTGAAAACGGTTATTCCGTAGAGCAAAGCGGTTTGGAACACTGCCAATACGCCGAAGACGGCAGCGGCTTTACCTGCAAAGTGCCAGAAGGCCGCTACTTCGCCATGGGCGACAACCGCGACAACAGTGCCGACTCCCGCTACTGGGGTTTTGTAGACGACAAACTTATCGTCGGAAAAGCCTTCTTCGTGTGGATGAACTTCGGCGATTACAGCCGCATCGGCAGCAGCATCCAATAAGTTGCCCGTTTCATTCCGATAAAACACAAGGTCGTCTGAAAATCAGTTTTCAGACGACCTTGTGTTTTATCGGAATTCTTAACAAATAAACCTCCCCTCTCTTCCTTACTTCAACTGTGACATCCTTAAATTTCATATAGCAAAGTTTACTCGTGCAAAAAATACATTCAAATTACTCATTTACCATTTTTAACTGAGCTTAATCAAACCCGAATATTTGTATTTGTTTATAATATTACGATAGCGTAAACACTGCTTATATTTGTTTTTATCACCTACGAAATCACTGCTTATTATTTTTAAAATATCGCGTAGCAAGTCTAGATCAGAATGGTAAGACCATACTGTTTTAAACTTAAACTACTATGAATTTATTTTTCAACCAGTAAGGATTATTTATGCACACTCAAAATAAATCACCTATTACTCATTTTGTTCTAAGCGGTATTTGCGTTGCAATTTTAGCAGCCTGCGGCAGTTCAAATGGAGGTGGAGATTCACCCAAAAATCTATCTGTAGCCCCAAAAAACAACGTCAATAAAGATGACGCAAAAAAAGACAATACCAACAAAAACAACTCTAGTAAGGATAATGCTGACAAAGGTACTACCAATAAAGACAATTCCAACAAGGTTAACACTGACAAAGGAAATGCCGACAAAAATAATGCCAATAAAGATAATAAAACTAACACTAACAAAGAAACATTATTATTAAATAAAGGCATTCAGGATAAACTGACCACACTAAAACTAAGTGATGTAATAAAAACTGAACAATTCAATCAAACTGAAGTGAATACCGGTTTCATTGCAAATAACTTAAGTGCGACCCCATTATTAGAGACAGCTAAAGGTCCACATGATCACCCTACCTCTCACCTTTTGACATCCGCTTATAGAAAAGATAAAACCAAACTTTTGCGCCCTCAAACAGTTATATTAGGGGGTGTAGCAACGCGTTACTTTACCAACTATACAGATGGTTATGTTGCGAAGAG
>CALDNV010000194.1:0-3328 GCA_937914605.1 uncultured Neisseria sp. | reverse complement strand
CGACCAAACCAGCGATACCGTCAGGGCGGGCGACCGCTTTACGCTGTATCAAGACGGTTCGACCGTCAGCGGCGATACTTTGGTGTACAACCTGAAAGACAATACCGGCTCGAGCGAATACGTCCGCGTCGATGCCGAAAAAGACGGCCGCCGCCTCCAAAGCGTCAGTGAAAAGGCGGAAATGAAAGGCAAAGGGCTGTACAAGCTCATCAATACCAAATTCAATACCTGCTCGCCCGGCGATGCGAGTTGGTTCATCAAAGCGAAAAGCATCGAAACCGATCAGGAAACGGGCATAGGCGTGGCAAAAGACGCATCGCTGGTGTTCGGCGGCGTTCCCGTACTTTATACGCCTTGGGCGGATTTTCCGCTCAACGGCCATCGCAAGAGCGGTCTGTTGGTGCCGACCTTGTCAACCGGTTCGGACGGTTTGGAACTCGCCCTTCCCTATTATTTCAACCTCGCCCCCAACTTGGACGCCACCTTCCGCCCCGGCATCATCAGCTCGCGCGGCGTGCAGCTTGGCGGACAGGTCCGCTATCTCGAGCCGAAATTTAACGGCGTCATTGACGGCGATTGGATGCCGCACGATAAAAAACGCCACGAAAACAACCGCTATCAAATCAAATTTGACCACAACCACCAACTGACCGACAAACTCAGCGGCGGCATCAACTTCAATCAGGTTTCAGACGACAATTACTACCGCGATTTCTACGGACGCGAGGATATTGCCAGCAACGTCAACCTCAACCGCCAACTGTGGCTGAACTACGGCGACAATATCTGGGGCGGCTCTTTTGACGGTGCGTTGAACGTACAGAAATACCAGACCCTTGCCAACCAAAACGGTTACAAAGACGAACCTTACGCCATCATGCCGCGTCTGACCGGACGTTGGCAGAAAACCATAGGCAAGGCGAATATCAACGTATTCAGCCAGTTCACCCGTTTCGTACACGACAGCAAACAAGACGGCAGCCGTACCGTGCTGTATCCCAGCGTCCGTTGGGATTTCAACAACCAATGGGGCTATATCCGTCCGAAAATCGGCGTACACGCGACTTATTACGACTTAGGCTCGTTCGGCAACCAATCCAGCCGCCGCGTCAGCCGCGTATTGCCGATATTCAACGTCGATACCGGCATGACCTTCGAGCGCAACGCCAATGTGTTCGGCAAAGCCTATCTGCAAACCCTCGAACCGCGCCTGTTCTACAACTACATCCCGACCAAGTCCCAAAACGACTTACCCAATTTCGACACCTCGGAAAACAGCTTCTCTTACAACCAGCTTTTCCGTGAAAACCTGTACGTCGGCAACGACCGCATCAACTCCGCCAACAGCCTGACCGCCGCCGCGCAAACCCGATTCCTCAATCCGAACAACGGTGCCGAGCTGTTCCGTGCCGGTATCGGACAGAAGTTTTATTTCAAAAACGACAACGTATTGCTGGACGGCAGCGTCGGCCGTTATGAACGCAGCCAATCCGACTGGGTCGGCTTCGCGCACGGCAAACTGAGCGACAGCATCCATGCCGGCTTCGATATCCACTACAACCAAAACGAAAGCCGCGCCGAAAGCTACGCCGCGACCGTCCGCTACAATCCCGAGCCGGGCAAAGTATTGAGCGCGCGTTACAAATACGGCCGCAACGAACGCATTTACCTGCAATCGGACGGCAACTATTTCTACGATAAAATCCGCCAAATCGATTTGGCGGCGCAATGGCCCATCCGTAAAAACCTTTACGCCGTCGCACGTTACAACTACGAAATCCAAGCCAAGAAACCGCTTGAAATCTTGGTTGGTGCGGAATACAAAAGCGATTGCGGCTGCTGGAGCGCGAACCTCGTCGGACAACGCTACGTGACCGGCGAAAACAGCCGCAAAAACGCCGTATTCTTCAATCTCCAACTCAAAGACCTGAGCAATCTCGGCAACAACCCATTTGAAAAACTGCGCTTGGCCATTCCCGGCTACAGCAAAACCAACGAGGTAGTTACCCCATGAACGTCAAACCCCTGATTCTTGCCGCCGCACTCGGTCTGGCATTGAACGCACACGCCGCGCCCAAAGCCGCATCCAAAGGCAAGCCGGTCAAAACGCAGAAAGCGGCAAAACAGGCAGCGGCAGCCACGCCTGCCGATTCGGGCGCCGTACGCCTTTCCGACGGCATCGCCGCCATTGCCGACAACGAAGTCATTACCCAGCGCCAGCTGGCACATGCCATTGCCGAAGCGCGCCAACACCTTCCCAAAGGCACGCAAATCAGCGAAGACGAACTCCGCCAGCAAGTCCTGGCGCAACTGGTCAACCAATCCCTGATTGTTCAAGCGGGCAAACGCCGCAACATTCAAGCGACCGATGCCGAAATCGATGCCGTCATCGCCCAAACGCCGTCGCTGAAAAATCCGTCCGCACAGACCCGCCGCGAAATCGCCGACACCATCATTATGGAAAAAGTGCGCCAGCAGGCCGTGATGCAAAACAGCCGCGTCAGCGATGCAGAAGTCAACAGTTTCATCGAGCGCGCGCGCCAACAAGGTGTCGCCCTGCCCGAAGGCGAACCGATGCGCCAATACAGCGCGCAGCACATCCTGATTAAAGCCGACAACGACAACGCGGCGGCCGGCGCGGAAAGCACCATCCGCAAAATCTACGCACAAGCCCGTAGCGGCGCAGACTTCGCCGGTTTGGCGCGCCAATATTCGCAAGACGGCAGCGCGAACAGCGGCGGTGATTTGGGTTGGTTCGCCGACGGCATGATGGTTGCGCCCTTTGAAGAAGCCGTCCACAAGCTCAAACCCGGTCAAATCAGCCCGCCCGTACGCACACAATTCGGCTGGCACATCATCAAGCTGAACGACGTCCGTGACGCCGGTACGCCCGAAGAGCGCCAACGCAACGCCGTACGCCAATACATGTCCGGACAAAAAGCCCAACAAGCCACAGCAAACCTGCTGCGCGACCTGCACTCAGGCGCGTACGTCAACATCCGCTAAAATGTTGTTGAAAAAAGGTCGTCTGAAAAGTTTCAGACGACCTTTTTTTGTTTGAGGACAAATTCCCTCTGACACACCAACCTAATCGCAAATCGAATATCCATTGGGACAAAACAACGTAACCACGGACAATTTGGCGGACAGCATCATTCCGTCCGCGCCGATTCCAAATATAGTGGATTAACTAAATCAGGACAAGGCGACGAAGCCGCAGACAGTAAGATAGTAGCAAAGTGAGGCAACGCCGTACTGGTTTAAAGTTAACCCACTATACATCTTAACCAAAAATAAATATTCTTATCTCATTAAGACACTCCCTAAA
>CALDNV010000193.1:0-8406 GCA_937914605.1 uncultured Neisseria sp. | reverse complement strand
TCTGTACTGTCTGCGGCTTCATCGCCTTGTCCTGATTTAAATTTAATCCACTATATTTCCGGCGGGGCGGGTTTGGCTGTAAATCCGGCCGGGTTTGCCGTTTGCCTTTATTTGGATTTTTTGGGCGGCTTGGCGTTTTTGCTTTCTATTGCCTTTCGGTATAGGTCAAACAGGAAGGCGACACGTTCTGCCTCGTCGTCGGTGTTTTTACCTTTTTTGTAGCCGTAGGCTTTATCGACGGCTTTGTCGAGGGCGGCGTGTGCTTTGACGAGGTCGGGATAGCCTGCGTCGGGCGCATAAAGTTCGGCGAGCGTAGGGGGAGGCAGATCGTCATTAAGCGCATCGGCGCGATATTTCTCGCGAATATCAAGGATGGCTTGGGCGGCAGATTCGATGGCGGCGCGTAGGGGGTTGTTTTCAGACGACCTCGGCTTTTTGCCTTTTTTGCCCGTGGTTTCCTGAAGGGCGGTTTCGTCATCGTCGGGTTTACGGCAGCTTTCGGGAAAGGGGAAGTTGTTGTACACGACGGTATTGGAATAGCGATAATCGCTTTTCAGACGACCTGCAACGGTACGCATAAAAGCATTGTGCATGGTGGAGCTGAGGATGCCGAAGTGGAAAAGGGTGGCGTTTGGAAGGATAAATGCCAGATTGCTGACAACTGTTTCAAATGACAGATAACCGATGGGGATGAAACGGCGGCTTTCGGACGACACGCTCGGAATAATCAGGAAATTGCCGTCTGAAGGCTGGCGGATTTTTTGAAAAAGCCACGGGGTTGCTGCATCTTTTTGAGTTTGGTTGTCGCTGCTGTCTTCGCGCATGGTTTTGACTGCCTGAATACGGGCTTGAACTTTGGGCATCTGTTTCAGGGCATGGTTGCGTTTGACATCGGATATGCCTTGAAACCACAGGCACCAACGGGTTTTGCCGTTGAGGAATTCCTCGGCGCCGATAAAGGGGCGGATGTATTGCTCCGCCAAGGGTTCATCGCCAATCAGGGCGTCTTTTTCATCGGTTGAAAGAATAAGGTTGCCGCCTTCGGTCGGTTTGCTTCCGTTGACCATGTCAGGTTCGCAATGTATGGGACGGCTGCGCTTGGCAATAATCAAATCGGGCGCATCAATCAGATAAGGATTGATGTTGGCTACGGCGTGCTTTTGGGGTTCGCCTTTGATGTCGGGATAGTCGTAGAGGTATTTGGGCAGGGCGGGATTTTCCGAAGCGTTTGCGCCGCCGTTTTCAGACGACGTTTGCGGTTTGCGGCTGAAGCCGACGATGATGCAATGGACGGCGGCTTTGCCTGCGGCTTGGCTTGTCCATTGGAAGGTACGGTGGGCAAAGTTGATTTCGATGCCTTGGTTTAAAAGGCTGCCCCAAAGGATTTCGACCTGCTGGCCTTGGCAGATGGAATTGGTGGAGACGAATGCCGTACGGACGCGGGGATTCTGCGCCATGATACCGGCGGCTTTGACATACCAGTTGCAGACGTAATCCAACAGCCCGTAGCCTTTGATATTGCCGCAGATGCTTGCAAGGTCGTTTTTCTGCTCTTTGGTTTGGTAGGTCGAGCCGATAAAGGGCGGATTGCCGAAGATGTAGTCCGCCGCCTGCCAAGGTGTGCGAAGGCTGTTGGCATGGATGATTTCGGCGGCATCTTCGAGCGGCAGCGTATGGCAGGCGACTTCGCCGTCGAAGCGGATTTGCGTGCGGATGTTGCATTGGTGGTTTTTGAGCCACATGGCGGTACGGGCGATAAGGACGGCGAATTCGTCAATTTCGATGCCGTGGAATTGTTTCAGACGACATTGGACGGACGGACTGTCGAATAAGCCGCCTGCTTTGTCTTTGAGCGCTTCGGCGATGATGTCGTCTTCAAGGGCGCGGATGCGGTCGTAGGCGACGATAAGGAAGTTGCCGCAGCCGCAGGCCGGGTCGAGGAATTGCAGGTTTTGGATTTTTTGGTAGAAGGCGGCGAGTTTTTTGGCTTTGTCGCGTTTGAGGGCTTTGACGGCCTCAAATTCGGCGCGCAGGTTTTCTAAAAAGAGGCCGTTGATGACTTTGTCGATGTTGGCGGCTTCGGTGTAGTGTGCGCCCGCTTCGCGCCGCTCTTGCGCGTCCATGACGGATTGGAAGAGTGTGCCGAAGATTTCGGGACTGATGTTGCGCCAGTCGAAATTGCCGCAGTCGATTAAGGCGCGGTGCTGCTTGGCGGTGAAGTCGAAGGTGCGCAGGCGTTCTTTGAAAAGGCCGCCGTTGACATATTCGAAACCTTTAAATTTTTCGCTTTGGGTCTTGCTGCGCTTTTGGTCGGGTGTGTTGAGGAATTCAAAGAGTTGGTTGAGCTTGTCGCCGAGCGTATCGGCTTCTTTGCAGCTTTCTAAAAAGTCTTGAAAGAGGTAGTTGCGCTGAAAAACGGCGCTGTCGTCGGCAAAAAAGAGGAAAAGCAGGCGCGTGATGAAGAGCCTGAGTTCGTGTTCTTCGTAAATGCCTTCTTCCTGTAAGGCATCGTGCAGTCTGCCGATGGCCGCCGCCGCTTGAATGTTGGCTTCTTCTTGAATTTGGCGGACTTTGGCTTCGATGCCGAACATGAAGTCGAAAATGCCGCGCGCGATGTATTCTGGCAATGCTTCAAGCGGGAATTGCCATTGGTTTTCTGCGCCTTCTTCAGGCTCGCGACGATAAAGGTGAAAATGGGCAAAATCGCTGACGGCGTAATATTCAGGTAAGGCAGACGGCTTGGTGCGCTCGATTTCCTGCAAATAACGCTCCGCCTGTTCTTTGGCTTTTGCCAGGTTTTTGTTGGCGGATTTGTGTTCTGCCAGGAAGATGCCTTCCCAAAAGACATCGACAAATTGGGTGTTGTTGCTTGGGTCTTTAACGGCATATTCGAAGTGGGCGACGTTTTTGCGGTCTATGCCGAAAATTGCAAAAAATTCATTCCAAAAGGTGTCTTTTTCACGGCGTTCGTCGGTTTGGTTTTTGTAGTGGTCGGCGAAATTTTGTGCGGCGGTTTGGAGTTGGAGCAAGGTTTTCATGACTTTATGCAATGAATGTATTATGGAAACGGATGGGGCGTCATTATAACGGTTTGCGTTAAAAAGGTCGTCTGAAACCTGTTTCAGACGACCTTTCTGCTTCTTAGCTATCCATATTTAACCGCAACCGCCGCATTTGCCGCAGCCGCTGCTGCAATCGCGTTTTTTTGGTTTGAATACGAATTTTCGCAAGAGGAAGAATACGCAGGCGAGCATAATCAAGCCGACGATAATATATTGAGTCATCACATTATCCTTGAAGTAATTTGGTAAACCACAAATGCGGCAAAGTAAGCCATCAGGAACAAATAGCCGGTAATCATCACCATATTTTTTGTGGATTTGGTTTCGCGTTTGATGACTGCCAATGTCGCGGCACACATGGGGGCGTACACATACCAAGCCAGGAAGGCGAAGGCGGTCGGCAGGCCCCAGTTGTTGTGTACGATCGGAATCAGCGCGTTTTGTACGGCGTCTTCAGACGACGCGCTGACGGCATAGACCGTACCCAGTGCGGCAACGACGACTTCACGCGCGGCGATGCCCGGAATCATGGCGATACACATTTCCCAAGTGAAGCCCAGCGGGGCGAACAATGGTTGGATAGCGTGGCCGAGCATACCCGCCAAGCTGTAGTCGATTGCCGCGCCTGTTGCACCTGCGGGCGGTTGCGGCCAGCTTACCAAGCCCCACAAAACTACGGCAAGGGCGAAGATAATCGTACCGGCGCGTTTGAGGAAGGCTTTTACCCTGTCCCACAGGCTGGTCATGATGTGTTTGAAGTTGGGCGTGCGGAAAGTCGGCAGCTCCATCAAGAGCGGGAATTGCTGCACGTTGCCTTTCATACGCGCCAAGCGTTTCATGATATACGCTGCCAAGGCGGCAGACAGGATGCCTACGAGATAGAGGATGAACAGCGTCAGTCCTTGCAGGTTGAAAATCCCGCCTACGGTGCGATTAGGAATGACGGCGGCGATAATCAGCGCGTAAACGGGCAGCCGCGCGGAGCAGGTCAGCAGCGGGGCGACGGCGATGGTAACGAGGCGTTCGCGCGGGTCATTAATCGTACGCGCCGACATCACGGCGGGAACGGCACAGGCGAAACTCGACAGGAGCGGGATGAATGAGCGTCCGGACAGGCCGCTTTTCGCCATCACGTTATCCAGCAGGAACGCCGCACGCGGCAGGTAGCCTGAGTCTTCCAAAAGCAGGATGAAGGCGAACAAAATCGTAATCTGCGGCACGAACACCAACACGCTGCCCAAACCGGCAATGACGCCGTTGACGAGCAAGTCGCTGAGGATGCCCGGCTCCATGTTGGTGCCTATCCATTCGCCCAGCGCGGCAAAGCCGCCTTCGATGGCTTCCATAATCGGTGCCGCCCAAGTGTAAACCGCTTGGAACACCATAAACAGGATAAACAGCAGCATAATTATGCCCCAGACGGGGTGCAGCACGATGTCGTCGAGTTTTTTGTGCCATGCGGGCAGCGTCATTTCCGTGCGCACCACCTGTGCCAAAATCGATTCGACTTCTTGATAAAGTTTGTCGCTCTCCAGCGCCTCGAGCGTGCGTTCGGCAGAAGCGGGGTTGGCGGGGAAAGAGCGTTTGCGCGGCAGCTTCGCCACGGCTTCGCGCACGGCCTGTACGCCCGACGCGCTCACGGCAACTGTTTCCAAAACAGGTGCATCCAACAACTCGCTCAGTTTGGCCGCATCAATATTCAAGCCCCTTCTGCGGGCAACGTCGCTCATGTTCAGCGACACCACCATAGGCAGTCCCAGCGTTTTCAATTCCAAAATCATGCGCAGGGTCATACGCAGGTTGGTCGCGTCGGCAACGGCAATGATGGCGTCGGGCGGAATGCCCAGCTTGCCTACGGCAACATCTTTCGCCACCGCTTCGTCGGGGCTGGTCGTGCGCAGGCTGTATGTGCCCGGCAGGTCGATAATGCGAACGGCCTTGTCGTCAAGTAAGGCGCCCTCGCGCTTATCGACCGTTACGCCCGGATAATTGGCAACCTTGGCATGTGCGCCGGTCAAACCGTTGAACAAAACGGTTTTGCCGCAGTTTGGCGCGCCAATCAAGGCAAAATAGCTTAGTTCCATTTATTTATTCTCCTTGTTTGATTGTGTGATGAGTTTGGCGTTGGATTGGGGAAAAGGCTTTGAAACGGCGCTTTCAGACGACCCGGGTCGTCTGAAAAGGATAGGGCGGTCAGGTTCAATCCGCCTTTGCCGCATTTTCAGAACATGAAGCCCGCCTGTCTGTACAGCGGTCAGCCGTCAATCACATGGCACATAATTTTTCCCGCTTCTTCCTGCCGCAACGAGAATTGCGACTGGTTGCCCAAACGTACGGCAAACGGACCGCGTCCGAATCCGCCGACGGCAATCACCTGCAACGGCATTCCGCTTGAAAAACCCAAGTCGGCAAGACGGCGCGTAACCAGCGGGTCGAGTTCGCCGAAAGTCGAATTGGGGACGATGGAGTCGATGTGCGCGACTGCGCCTTTACTGAGTTTTGACAAAGGTATGGCAGACATAGGGTGTTTTACTTTCGTTGTCGATTGAAAAAAGAGACGGCAAGTAAAGACGAATTTGACACAGGGTAGGCCGAGGCATGTTCCAACGCCCGTTCCCGCAAAAGAAGTAGTTTTGATTGTTTATCACTTTTTTTATTTTGATAATAAATCTTGTTAACATAAAAATCAAATCCAAAGCCACCAAATTCCTGATTTTCAGACGACCTCTTGCGGCAAATCAAAAAAAGCGAATGATTTGACGGGAAAGTCGGGCAGGGCTATTGATAAGGTTTGCATTTGGATGTTTGATAGGCGTAAAGAGAAAAGGAGCGAATGATGAAAATCTACACCGCCGCAGAAATGCGCGAACACGAGCAAATGGCAGTCGATAAAGGCACGACTTTCGAGCAACTGATGGAAAACGCGGGACAAGCCGCCGCCGCGGATTTGCTGCGCCGTTTCCCCAAAGCAGGGCGCGCGCTGATCGTTTGCGGCAAGGGCAATAACGGTGGCGACGGTTTGGTCATCGCGCGCGTGTTGTCGGAACAGGATTGGCAGGTAGATGTCGTCTTCGTCTTGGGAGATAAACTGTCGCCGCTGGCGCAGTTGAATCGCGAGCGTTTGAATCATTTAGACGGCGTCAGCTTTATCCGATCCGACGAGCTTGAAGGTCGGCTGAAAACAGGTTACGGTCTCGTTATCGAAGGCATTTTCGGAACTGGCTTCAGCGGCGCATTGCCCGAAACGGCCGCCGCCGTCTGCCGCCTGCTGAATCAAGCCGACGGTTTCAAAATCGCGCTGGACATCCCGACCGGGCTGAATTGCGACACAGGCGAGGCAGACAAAGACACCTTCCGCGCCGACCTGACCTACGCCTTCGCCGCCTACAAACCCGCGCATATGACTGATGCAGGCAAAGCATATTGCGGAGAGGCCGTGTGTTTGGATATTGGGATAGAGTGAGTTTTTTTGAGATGAGGTGTTTGGGTTATTTCCAGCTTTGCGCCAAGTAAATGCCCAACGCTGTCAGCAGAAACGAACCGAAAACATGCAGGCAGACCGCCGAAAAAGCCGTCGCCCAGCGTTGCGCTTGCATCAGAGTGACCATTTCCAATGAAAAGCTGGAAAACGTCGTCAGGCTGCCGAGAAAACCGGTAATCAGCAAAAGCTTCCATTGAGGATTGTCCAGCCATTCGGCGCAGATGCCGATTAAGAACGCGCCGATCCAGTTGGCGGCCAGCGTGCCGACGGAAAGCGGGACGGAGAGTGCGGCAAAGGCAAGTACGAGCAGCCAACGGGACAATGCGCCCAAAGCCGCGCCAAACGCAATTGCCATGACGTTTTGAAACATATCGAAATCCGGAGACAAGAAAAATCAAAAGGGTGGGGTTGGGGATTTTAACCATATTTTGAACAAGCAAACAAAGGTCGTCTGAAAAGCATTTTAGGTTTTCACTTTGTTGAAACCATGCTTTCAGACGACCTTTTTTCGCCTTTCCTTCATCATATATAGCGGATTAAATTTAAATCAGGACAAGGTGAGGCAACGTCGTACTGGTTTAAATTTAATCCACTATAAAACAACATTTCCCTACATTGTCTGTCATTTGATGTTTGTTAAAAATTTTGCCGCCTATTCGTGTTACGCTTCGCAATCAATTTGATTTTTCAAGGGAAAGGAGCAGGATATGCCGTCATTGAGAACGCAAATCGCCGGTTTTTCTTTTGACAACTGTCTGATGAACGCCGCTGGTGTGGCGTGTATGACCGTCGAAGAATTGGAAGAAGTCAGACAATCCGCTGCGGGCAGCTTCGTCACCAAAACGGCGACGCTGGAAGTACGGGCGGGCAATCCCGAGCCGCGTTACCGCGATGTACCGCTGGGCAGCATCAATTCCATGGGCTTACCGAATCAAGGTATTGATTACTATCTGGATTATTTGCTGAGCCTTCAAGAATCGCAGCCTGAACGGACATTTTTCCTCTCGCTGGTCGGTATGTCGCCCGATGAAACACACACGCTGTTAAAAAAAGTGCAAAACAGCGGTTTTAAAGGCATTACCGAACTCAACCTTTCATGCCCGAACGTCCCCGGCAAGCCGCAAATCGCCTACGATTTTGAAACGACCGAGCGGATTTTGGGCGAAGTCTTCGGCTACTTCGACAAGCCTTTGGGCATCAAACTGCCGCCGTATTTCGACATCGTCCATTTCGACCAAGCGGCGGAAGTGTTCAACCGCCATCCGCTGAAATTCGTCAACTGCGTCAATTCCATCGGCAACGGCATGTATATCGAAGACGAATCCGTCGTGATCCGGCCTAAAAACGGCTTCGGCGGCATAGGCGGCGAATACATCAAACCGACCGCGCTCGCCAATGTCCACGCGTTCTACCAAAGATTGAATCCGTCCATCCAAATCATCGGCACAGGCGGCGTTTATACGGGGTGCGATGCGTTCGAACATATCTTGTGCGGCGCGAGCATGGTGCAAATCGGCACGGCGCTGCATCAGCAAGGTGTCGATATTTTCGAACGCGTTTCGCTTGGTTTGAAAGCCATCATGGCGAAAAAAGGCTATGAGAAGCTGGAAGATTTCAAAGGCAAACTGAAATATCTGGGGTAAGTCTGCTCAGATGAAGGGGAAAAGGTCGTCTGAAAACCATCATACGGTTTCAGACGACCTTTTATTACAAAACGGCGGCCGATAGGTTTCTTTGGAAAATCCGGGTATCGGGAGAGGATGTTTTGATTGTTGTCATTTTGCTCATACGGCAGGCATCGAAATAGCATGTATAGTGGATTAAATTTAAATCAGGACAAGGCGACGAAGCCGCAGACAGTAC
>CALDNV010000192.1:0-8373 GCA_937914605.1 uncultured Neisseria sp. | reverse complement strand
ATCAGCTCCCTGCAGGATTTGGCGCAGCTGATTGCCCCTTCGGACTGTTCAACAAAATCACACATTAGCTGATAAAACAAAAAGGACTCTCACATGACAAAAATATTATTCATGGGACGTAAACGGCTTTCCGCCAACCTGCTCCGGCTCTTATCTTCACAAAACGGCATCGAAATCGTCGGCGTACTGACCGACAGCCACCTGCAAGGCTCACCGACGGCCGCCGCCGCCAAAGAATTGGGCTTGCCGCTCTACACTTTCGACACTGCCTTGGAAGCAATGAAAGAAGGTCGTCTGAAATACGACTTGGGCTTGTCCGTACTCTACTGGCGCAAACTGCGCGACGAATTCCTGACCGTCCCGCGCTTGGGTACGATCAACTTCCACCCGGCCCTGTTGCCCGAATACAAAGGCACAGGTGGCTACAACCTCGCCATCATGGACGAATTGTCCGAATGGGGCAGCACCGCCCACTACGTCGATGCCTCCATCGACACCGGCGAAATCATCGAAGTGGACCGCTTCCCCATTGATTCTTCTGTCGAAACCGCCCAATCGCTCGAACGCAAAACCATGCAGGCATTGGAGCCGTTCGCACAACGCATTATCGCCCGCGCCGTCGAAGCGCAAGCCAAACTGCCGACCACGCCCAACATCGGCGGCCGCTACGTCAGCCGCGACGAAATGGAAGCCATGAAGCAAATCCGCGACGGCGATGATGTCGAGAAAAAAATCCGCGCGTTCTGGTTCCCACCTTACGACGGCGCATACGTCGAAATCAACGGTCAAAAATACACCTTGATCAACCGCCAACTGCTGGAAGAAGTCGCCCCCAAAGACTCCACCAGCCTTTTCGCAGGAAAAGCCAATGCTTAACACATCCCTCTCCCCGTGGCCGAGCTTCACCCAAGAAGAAGCCGATGCCGTTTCCAAAGTCCTGCTGTCCAACAAAGTCAACTATTGGACGGGCACCGAATGCCGCGAATTTGAAAAAGAATTCGCCGCCTTCGCCGGTACGCAATACGCCGTCGCCCTTTCCAACGGTACGCTGGCACTCGATGTCGCGCTTAAAGCAATGGGCATAGGCGCAGGCGACGACGTCATCGTTACCTCGCGCACTTTCCTTGCCTCCGCTTCCTGCATCGTTACCGCAGGCGCGAACCCCGTGTTTGCCGACGTGGATTTGAACAGCCAAAACATCAGCGCCGAAACCATCAAAGCCGCGCTGACGCCGAATACCAAAGCCATCATCGTTGTCCACCTCGCCGGTATGCCTGCCGAAATGGACGGCATCATGGATTTGGCAAAAGAATATGATTTGTGGGTTATCGAAGACTGCGCCCAAGCGCACGGCGCGAAATACAAAGGCAAATCTGTCGGCTCCATCGGACACGTCGGCGCATGGTCGTTCTGCCAAGACAAAATCATGACCACCGGCGGCGAAGGCGGCATGGTCACCACCAACGACAAAGAACTGTGGAGCAAAATGTGGTCGTACAAAGACCACGGCAAAAGCTATGATGCCGTGTACCACCGCGAACACGCCCCCGGCTTCCGCTGGCTGCACGAAAGTTTCGGCACCAACTGGCGCATGATGGAAATGCAGGCAGTCATCGGTCGCATCCAGCTCAAACGTATGCCCGAATGGACGGCGCGCCGCCAAGCGCACGCCGCCAAGCTGTCAGAAAGTTTGGGCAAATTCGCCAGCATCCGTCTGATTGAGGTCGCCGACTACATCGAACACGCGCAATACAAGTTCTACGCCTTCGTCAAACTCGAACACCTCAAAGAAGGCTGGACGCGCGACCGCATCGTCAGCGAACTGAACGCGCGCAAAGTCCCCTGCTATCAAGGCAGCTGCTCCGAAGTCTATTTGGAAAAAGCCTTCGACAACACGCCGTGGCGACCCAAAGAACGGTTGAAAAACGCCGTCCAACTGGGTGACACCAGCCTGATGTTCTTGGTACACCCGACGCTGACCGACGACGAAATCGCGTTCTGCAAAGAACACATCGAAGCTGTGTTGGCAGAAGCCACAGCATAAAGTAAACCGCCACGCCCGTATCATCGGGACGGCGGCGGTTTACCGCTTCAGCCGAATAAAAAAGGGAACCGGCAAGCAGCCGACACATACGGAAAACCAATGCTCCGTAGCAACAAACGTCTTTTCAGACGACCTTTGCATGACCGGGGTCGTCTGAAACCCACCCACAACATTATTCAGAACATACCAAAATGAATTTGGAAACCCTGTTATCCCTGCCCCGCAACGTCAAGAAAACCTTCTTCGTCATCCACGACGTTTTGATGATTTTTATCGCCTTTTGGTTCGCGCAAAGCCTCCGAGTCCAATACTCCGACGAATGGGCAAGCATGGCGAACTGGCTTGCCTTCGGCTCGACCGCCTTTTTGACCATCGCCCTGTTTGTCAGACTGGGGCTGTACCGCGCCGTTACCCGCTTCGTCAGCACCCGCGTCCTGACCGCCGCCGCATTCGGCAGCCTGATTTCAGCAGTCTTGTTCTGCCTGACCACCTTGGTTTTCGAACGCAAACTGCACCTTGCCCTGCCTGTCGTTTATTTCTTGCTGCTGGTTGTCTGCATCACCAGTTCGCGCATGATTCTGCGCGCCATCCTAACCGACCGGCACAAAAAACAAATGGCGCCCGTCATCATTTACGGCGCAGGACAATCCGGCCGCCAACTGCTGGAAGCCATTAAACAGGTCAACGAATATTCCGCCGTCGCCTTTGTGGACGACAACCCCAAAATCCGCCGCACCGTCATCTACGACCTGACCGTCTATGGTCCTGAAGACATCCAATCGCTCATCGACCGCTACGGTGTAGAAAAAATCCTGCTCGCCATCCCCAGCTCCACTCAGGAAGAACGCCGCCGCATCATCCAAAGCCTCGAAAAATACAAATGCGAAGTGCTGACCATTCCCGGCATGAAAGACTTGGTGGACGGCAAAATCAAAGTCAGCGCGCTGAAAAAAATATCTGTCGTCGATTTGCTCGGCCGCGACCCCGTCGCCCCACGCCCCGAACTCATGGGTGCGGACATCACCGGCAAAACCGTGATGGTGACAGGTGCGGGCGGGTCCATCGGCTCCGAACTCTGCCGCCAAATCCTGAAATGCCGCCCGTCCAAATTGCTGCTGTTCGAACTGTCCGAGTTCTCCCTGTACAGCATAGACAAAGAATTGCGCGAAACTCAGGCAGCCGCCGGCAGTCAAATCGAAGTCGTCCCCCTGCTCGGCTCCGTGCAAAATAAAGAACGCCTGATCAGCGTCATGACCGCGTACGGCGTTGAAACCGTCTATCATGCCGCCGCCTACAAACACGTCCCCATGGTCGAGTTCAACACCGTCGAAGGCATACGCAACAACGTCTTCGGCACGCTCTTGTGTGCCCAAGCCGCCGTCGAATCCGGCGTCAGCACCTTCGTGCTTATCTCCACCGACAAAGCCGTGCGCCCGACCAACACCATGGGCGCCAGCAAACGCATGGCGGAACTCTGCCTGCAGGCACTCGCCGCCGAACCCGGCCAACACACCCGCTTCTGCATGGTGCGTTTTGGCAACGTTTTAGGCTCTTCAGGCTCCGTCGTCCCCGTGTTTGAAAAACAAATCGCCGAAGGCGGCCCCATCACCCTAACCCACCAAGACATCACCCGCTACTTCATGACCATTCCCGAAGCCGCCCAACTCGTCATTCAAGCGGGCGCGATGGGCAAAGGCGGCGACGTATTCGTGTTGGATATGGGCGAATCTGTTAAAATCATTGACTTAGCCAAACAAATGATTACGCTTAGCGGCCTGAAATTGAAAGATGCCCAACATCCCGACGGCGATATCGAAATTAAAATTACAGGACTGCGTCCGGGCGAAAAACTTTACGAAGAGTTGCTCATCGGAGACGAAGTGCAAAAAACCACTCATCCCCGAATTATGACCGCCAGCGAAGTAATGCTGCCATGGGCGCAATTAAATGACATAATTATGCGTATGGACTTAGCGTGCTCAAATTCAGACCAACAAACCCTGCGCGCCCTGCTGCTCGAAGCCCCCGCCGGCTTTAATCCCAAAGACGATATTTGCGATTTGGTTTGGCAGCAGACACATTAAATACCCGACCGACAAAGCAAAACATTCCACAAAAAGGTCGTCTGAAAGTTTTCAGACGACCCCGATAAGACTGACAAGGATACCGACATGAAAAAACAGCTTGCCCTCATCAGCCTGTCCCTGATGGCACTGACCGCCTGCAACAGCAGCACCGTCATTCCCGGCTCCACCATCAACACACGCAACAAAACCATCGTTTACGAAAACGGCGAAACCGTAGCAGACACCAAATTCGACAAGCGCGTCGCCATCTATCCGATCACCTTCGGCCTCGTTGAAAAAATGCGCAAACCGCCAGTGTTGTCACAAAACAACGGTGCGCTTGAACGCAGCAAAGCCGCCTACCGCTACCACATCGGTAAAGGCGACGTATTGAACATCATGGTCTGGGCGCACACCGACCTCAATTCGCCCGTACAACAAAGCAACCCGCAAACCAACCAAGTCAGCCGTGGCGCATGGGTGGACGAAGGCGGCTACATCACCTATCCGCTGGTCGGCAAAATCCAAGCGCAAGGCAAAACCATAGACGAGCTGCAAAACATCCTGACAGGTCGTCTGAAACGCTATCTTAAAAATCCCCAAGTCGCCATCAACGTAACCGAATTCCGCTCGCAACGCGTATCCGTTTCCGGCGCCGTCGGACAAGCAGGACAACTGCCGATTACCAACGTCCCCATGACCATCCTCGATGCCGTCAACCAAGCGGGCGGCGTGGCGCAAAATGCCGACACCCACAACATCAAATGGACGCACAACGGCGTTGACCGCACCATCTCCCTGCAAAACATCATGCAGTACGGCGATATGTCGCAAAACCACCTCTTAAGCAACGGCGACATCGTTTACGTTCCGAACAACAGCAACAGCAAAGTGTACGTTATGGGCGAAGTCGGCCGCCAAGCCACCCTGCCTATCGGCAACCACGGCCTGAACCTCACTCAAGCCTTGGGTGAAACCGGCGGCATGAACCAAGCCTTGGCAGACGCAACCGGCGTATTCGTCATCCGCCGAGCGCCCGAAGATGCAGCCAAACCTATCCACATTTACCAACTTAACCTGAAAGACGCGACCGCTTACGCCTTGGGCAGCGACTTCGACCTGCGTCCGAACGACGTTGTTTATGTGACTGCCGCCCCGGTTACCCGTTGGAACCGCGTAGTGTCGCAATTGACCAGCTTCTTCAGCAACGTCAACGCCATCGACAACACGTTCAAATAACCTGACGGCGCCTGACAGCACCTGCTGTCAGGCAAAACGGCGGGTTGGTTATTTATCGTCTGACGACATATAAACAAAACCCTTTCAGACCGACCAAATATCCGACCTCAAACCTTTTTATCATGATTTGACCCTATACAAGAAAAAAATACCGCTTCTCTTATGTTTCAAAATATTTTAGTAGTATGCATGGGAAATATCTGCCGCTCCCCGATAGCGGAGCGCATCTTGCAGAAAAAGCTGCCCGGGCACCGTGTCAGTTCGGCCGGCATCAACGCATTGGCGGGAAAAGATGCCGACTTCCAAGCCATTAAAACCGCCCTTAAACACGGCGTAGTCGTTGCCGGGCACACCGCCCGCCAACTGACCCCTGAAATGTGCAATGCAGCAGACCTGATTTTGGTGATGGAGCCGGCCCATATCGATATGGTTGCCGACATCCTACCTTCCGCGCGCGGGAAAACCATCCTGCTCGCCCAATGGCTGCCCAAGAAAAACATACCCGACCCGTTCAAACAAAGCAGCGAAATGTTTGAAGCCGTATTCCAACAAATACAAAGCGCAGCCGAGACTTGGGCTGAAAAATTGAACGGACCAACCCCGGCATAACACTCACTTACGCCGGATTCAATCAATTAAATCCAAACAGAAAGCCTACTGATGTATAAACAATATCCGTCATCAGCATCCTCCAACAACGACGAAATCGATTTCGGCCAACAACTGCACAATCTGTGGCTGCACAAATCCAAAATCGCCACCGCACTGATTGCGGGCGGCTTGCTCGGTGCCGTTTTCAGCTTTGCGTCCACACCTGTCTACCGCGCCGACGCCATGTTGGAAATCGAAACCAAACAAAACCAGATTCTGACCGAAATCAACAACATGCTTTCCAACGAGCCGGCGCCTTCCGAAGCCGAAATCGAATTGGTCCAATCACGCATGGTTATAGGCAAAACCGTTGACGAGCTTCAGCTTGACCAAGAAGTCAAAGCCACCTACTTCCCGGTTTTCGGCAACATGATTCACAACCTCAGCGGCAACGACGATCCGATTTTGAAAATCGGTACATTTACCGTTTCCGAAGAATGGATCAACAAACCCTTCAAACTGACCGTCAAAGACAGCAAAAACTATATCCTGACGCTCCCGAACGGTACAGCCAAAGAAGGCCGCGTCGGCACTCCGCTGAAAATCAATAACGAAACCGTTCTGAAAGTCGACCAAATCCTTGCCGAAACAGAGCAGGATTTCGAGTTGACCAAGTTTTCCAAGCTCAGCGCCATCGAAAACATCAAAAACCAACTCTCAGTCATCAGCAAAGGCAAAACCAGCCCCATCATCAACCTTGCCTACACCGATGTTGATCCGAAAAAAACCAGCGCCGTCCTCAACAGCATCGCCGACAACTACGTCGCGCAAAACCGCGAACGCGACATTCAAGTCGCCTCCAGCGGCTTGGCGTTCATCAGCGAAGAATTGCCTCGTCTGAAAGAAACCCTGCAAGAAGCAGAAAACAAACTCAATGCTTACCGCGAACGCGCAGGTTCTCTCGATATTCCGCTTGAGTCCAAAGGCGCGCTTGAAAGCTTGACCAGCATCGAAACCCAAATCACCCTGCTCAAAACCGAAGAAGCAGGCTTAGCGGAACTGTATACTCCGGAACACCCTTCCTATAAAGCCGTTTTGGACAAACTGGCGGTACTCGAACGCGCCAAGAGCAAAATCAACCAGCAAATCGCCGGCCTGCCCAACACCCAACAGGAAGTCATCCGCCTGACCCGCGACGTAGAAACCAACCAAGCGACCTACGTCCAACTCTTGGCGAAACAACAAGAACTCAACATCATGAAAGCCAGTGCGCAAGGCAATGTCCGCGTCGTTGACCATGCCTACACGCCGGAACAACCGATCGCCCCGCGCAAAGCCGTCATTACCGCATTAAGCGCGCTTGCCGCAGGCGCGCTCGCCTCCATGTGGGTCATGCTGCAAGGCCGTATGCGCCGAGGCATCACGTCGTCTGAAGAGATTGAAAACCTCAATCTCGAAGTCGCCGCCCTCGTACCCTACTCCAAAACCCAGCAAAAACGCGACCTGTTGAAACGCAAATTCAAATCCCTGACCGGCCGCTCCAATTATCTGCTGGCAAACGAGGACGCCTCCGATGTCGCCGTCGAAGCCATCCGCGCCCTGCGTACCAACATCTACTTCTCCATGCTGGATGCGCGCAACAATGTCCTCATGATTACCGGTGCGGCTCCGGAAGCGGGCAAATCCTTTATTTCAGCCAACCTCGCTACCGTAATGGCACAATCAGGCAAACGCGTATTGCTGATCGATACCGATATGCGTAAAGGCTATTTGGACCAACTGTTCAAACTGACGCCCGAATACGGCTTGGCAGACATCCTTTCCGGCCATGTCTCCCCTGCTAAAGCCGTCTGTGAAACGCAGATTGAAAACCTGCACCTCATCAGCAACGGCGGTTATCCTAAAAATCCGTCCGAGCTGCTGATGGACAGCCGCTTCACAGAATTGCTGGCAAACGCCCAAAAACGTTACGACTACGTGATTATCGACACCCCGCCTGTCCTCGCAGTGACCGACGCAACCATCGTCGGACAACTGGCAGGTACGGTTCTGCTGGTCAGCCGCTACGGCAACACCACCACCAGAGAGCTTGAAATCAGTGCCGACCGTCTGCGTCAGAACAAGATCAATATCAAAGGCGTCATCCTGAACGGCATGAAGCGCGAAGCCAACAGTATGTATGACTACTACGCCTACCATTCTCCGCAGGATGGCAAGAAACCGGTTAAAAAAGAAGCGCCGGAAAACAAAGCTTAAAGCTGGAAACCAGCTATTTTCTGCCCCAAAGGTCGTCTGAAACGGAAAAATCAAGTTTCAGACGACCTTTTGTCATGCCTTTCAACAGATGCGATAAAAATCATCTTATTTGAGTTTAAGCAAGATATAGTGGATTAACTTTAAATCAGGACAAGGCGACGAAGCCGCAGACAGTAC
>CALDNV010000191.1:0-8346 GCA_937914605.1 uncultured Neisseria sp. | reverse complement strand
ATTGGGTGATATACAGTCAGCCGAACAGGATTCGTTTTCAGACGACCTATTAGACTGCCCCCATTACACCAAACCTTTAGAATTCCAAGGCATGACCGTCCCTGACGTATTGCGTTCGGGCAATCATGGCTTGATAGCCGAATGGCGGTTGAAACAATCGCTGCGGCGCACCCTGGAGCGCAGACCAGACCTGCTGGAAAAGCGCAGTTTAATCCCAAAGGAATCCCGCCTCTTAAAAGAAATCTTGCAAGAGCAACAGGAAATCCAATCATAATTTAGGAAAAACAATGAACCTGATTCAACAATTAGAGCAAGAAGAAATTGCTCGCCTGAACAAAGACATCCCCGAATTCGCACCGGGCGACACCGTAGTCGTTTCCGTACGCGTAGTAGAGGGTTCACGCAGCCGTCTGCAAGCTTACGAAGGCGTTGTTATCGCCCGTCGTAACCGCGGCTTGAACAGCAACTTCATCGTCCGCAAAATTTCCAGCGGCGAAGGCGTTGAGCGTACTTTCCAACTCTACTCCCCTACCGTAGAAAAAATTGAAGTAAAACGCCGCGGTGACGTCCGTCGCGGCAAACTGTACTACCTGCGCGGCCTGACCGGTAAAGCTGCCCGCATTAAAGAAAAATTGCCTGCCCGTAAAGGTTAAGCAAAAGAATTGCAAAACAAAATCCCCACTTTTCAGTGGGGATTTTTTACATCATCTTTCTATCATTCAGCTGTAAATTCAATTACAGATAAGATTTCGGTTACCGCCCTACAACAAAAACCTTGATACAACTTCTATAGTGGATTAACTTTAAACCAGTACGGCGTTGCCTCGCCTTGCCGTACTATCTGTACTGTCTGCGGCTTCGTCGCCTTGTCCTGATTTAAATTTAATCCACTATACAAACCGTCAGCCTCTTAAAGTACATAAAAATAGATGCAGACAAATTGAGCCAAGCTGCCACCAAGAACAAACAAATGCCAAATACCATGACCATGTTTAATCTTTTTATCATTCACAAACCAATAGATACCGACGCTATACAATATACCGCCCAACGCAAGCCAAAACAGCCCGGCAGATGAAAGCGATTGAACCAATGGAAATAAAGCAACCAAAATCAACCATCCCATCACCACATAAATGATCATGGACAACAGCCGTTTTTCACTCTTTCTCCCTATCGTAAGCTCTTGAATAATCCCCAAAAATGCCAAGCCCCATGACACACCGAAAATCGACCAACCCCATTCTCCCTTAAGAGGAATCAAGGTAAACGGGGTATAGCTGCCTGCAATCAACAGATAAATCATACAATGATCCACTTTTTGCAAGACAGCCTTAATTTTAGGTTGAGGAATACTGTGGTACAACGTTGAGCCCAGATACAGCAAAGACAGGCAAACACCATAAGTAATCGCACTGGCAAGCCGATATGAATCATCCGCCTTAATAATCATCAGCACCAATGCCGCAACAGCCAGCATGGCACCGATCAAATGAGTATACGCATTAAAGCGTTCACCGTGATACATAAGAATCGTTCTTAGTTTGAAGAGACCGGCAAAGTGTACGCCAAACATAATACCGTAAGCGCAAGAAAATGATAAAGATAAGTTAAAACCAACATCGTTATCATTCCAAGACGCCTAATCCAGACCTCACCTTACATTCAACATCATCCCTCTTTTCGCAGGCGTTCCAAATGTTCGCGTACTTCCTGTACCTTTTCTTCGGTAAACAAATTCTCAATATTTTTCCAGATACTATGATAACCATAAGGACCATGTTGCATTTCCAACCTAGCCTCTTCCACCGACCAACCTTGATAAATAATACGGTACATTCCGGAAATCAAACCTGTACGGTCAGCCCCATGATAGCAATGAACCAATACAGGGCCGTATTTCTGTTGCTTTTCAATTAAGAAAAGAGTTTGCGCGACATCTTTAGGCTTAATTTTCCACGTCAACAAAGGACGGTTCAGCAGCATCAAATTGCGGCCTTTTAAATGTGTTTCGTTGTCGTTCCGATCAAAAAATCGCAAATTAATCACACTACGGATACCGAGTTGCTCAATCAGTTCCCCATCTTCCGCAACCGGCTGCTCACTGCGGTAAAGCTTATCGTCAATTCGGTACAAATTAGCATCTTGCTTTACCAAAGTCGCCCAACGGGCGGAAGCAGTAGAAATATTTTGAGGAGCCATAGGAGTGGAGCACGCAGCGAGGAAACATGAACACAAAATTACAGACACAAAATGACGCATAAATTCTTCTCTAAAATAAAACGTGATTGTAATGGCAGGTCGTCTGAAAACGAAGCCTGATTAAAGCAGACAACCGCAACCGGCAGCTTCAAGCATTTTCGGACGACCTTTATGTCGTACAAATCAAACACAAACCGCATATCGATGGGCAATTATCCCAACAAATGTAAAAAACAGTTTATTTTTGTCATAATTATATCTATGATAATACTTTATGCCATTTGATAAAAAAGCACCATTCCAATCAACAAAAAAGGGGACAATATGTCTGCAATCAACACTAAAATCAAAACCATCATCTTAACTGCCATCAGCGCGGCAATCCTGTCTGCCTGTGGAGGCGGCGGTGGCAGCGGTGGCGCATCCACTCTTTCCACCGGATCAACCAGCACAAGTGGCAACGGCAGCCCTGCTAAAAACAGCAGCCCAAGCAATGCCACCCCCAGCGCTACCAATAACAATAATGGCAATACCGTAGCAGCCGCAGCACCTCGCAACAATCATGCCGATAACCTCGCCGGTCTGATTGATGAAGCTCCGCTGGAAACTTTAAACCTTGCTACACCGCTGCACACCAGCTTCATTTCTTCAGCCAGTGCGCAACAAAACAATCCAAATGTTCAATTGCGCCAAAAAGAAACAGGAGAACAATTCCAAACGGACAACCAAAACAAAGATCAAGGCGGCTTGATCAGCTCTTTAGATTTTAAAGCCAACGATGAAGTGAAATTGGATGGAATTGTACTATTTAATAAAAATGCGAATGGCAGTGCAACGCAACCCGAATGGACAACCACCGATTCCCTCATCGCAAAAATCAATTCCAAAGGAAACACAAAAGCCGATATCAGCGAACAAGATGGCAGCGAAAAAAATACCAAATACGAATACGGCAAATCAACTTTGGACGACCGTATTGTCGAAATCTTCAAACAATTGAAGACCGAACGGGAAAACCTTAAAAAAGCAAAAGAAGGCGGTACCGACGGTATTGATACAAACAAAATTGCAGAAATTGAAGCCAAGATCAAAGAGCTGTCAGAATTGTATGACTTTAAACGTCAACTTCGTGCAGGTTTGACAAAATATACTCAAGATGCAACGAATCAAATTGCTTATTTCCGCACTGATGCCGATGGCTTGGTGTTTGACAAACGATTCGACGGCATCTACGTCATCCGCTTTGTCGATGGTACGCAGATCGTTATGCACGATCCTGCCGCTGCCGGTTGGACTTACCAAACTTTCGCCCACTACATTGATCCGAAATCCGGCGTAATTTACGGCTATCAAAGCTTAGGCGATGAAACCAAGTTCACCGACCTGCCTGAAAAAGGTACGGCAACTTACAACGGCTTGACTACTGCCTATGTTGTGAAAGGTGACCAAAGCCGTCAGCTGACAGCGGATGTTAAAGCCATTGCTGATTTCGGTTTGAAAGGCGTACGCTTTGAAACTACCAATTCCCAATTCCACTCCCTCGACGCCAATGGCCGCCGCGTAAGCGAAGCCGATGCGAAGTACGACATGAAAGGTACGGCGAAATGGGAAAACGGCAACCTCTTCCTGGGTTCGGTTGAAGCAGCCGCAGCAGGTCTGAAAGGTAATTTGAGCGGTAAATTCTACGGTGCAAAAGCTGCTGAAATCGGCGGTACTTACGGCTTGAAAAACCAAGACGGCAGCGAACACTTCATCGGTGGTTACGGCGCGAAACGTCAATAATCCTAATGACCGTCTCCTTTAAAAAAGGTCGTCTGAAAGACTGTTTGCAGTTTCAGACGACCTTTTTCTTTTAACCTGCCAAACACACACCCGCACCAATATGAAAGCGCATAACATGATCACCTAATGCAACGACAGATTGATTTGAAATCAGGGCCAAACAAGGAAATTATCCTTATCCGGCAGCTTTATCCCCTATCTTCATCACCCTCTGCCCGCTTCTATTACCAACTTCTCTAATAATCACGCCGCAGAAAAGGCGCAATTGTGGCATAATCTGCACCAAATCAAACAGACATCGGCAATGCACACCATACCGGCGCGTGAATCCGATGGCTTTATCACCAAACTTTCAGACAAATCAAACCAAGACAGGGTTTCCGGCCAGAGGTCGTCTGAAAGTATCCGCTTCAACGAAATTAAAACCGACAAATGTAAAGAGCAGAAAGTCTCACATGACAACCCAAACCCTTTTAATCGAACTCCTTACCGAAGAACTTCCCCCAAAAGCCCTGAATAATTTAGGCAACCACTTCGCCGCTTCTGTTGCCGAAGGCTTGGAAAAAGCGCAACTGATTGACGGTGCAGCCGAATTTACCGCCTACGCCTCGCCGCGCCGTTTGGCCGTTCAAATCAAAAACGTCAAAGCCGTGCAAGCCGATCAGAAAATCGTGAAAAAAGGCCCTGCCGTGGCAAATGCCATGAAAGACGGTGCGCCGACCAAAGCTTTGGAAGGTTTTGCACGCGGTGCGGGAGCGAAAATCGAAGACTTGACCATCGTCCACGACGGCAAGCAGGATGTGTACGCCTACGAATACGTCCAAACCGGCAAACCGTTGGGCGAACTTTTGGAAGACATTATCAATCAAGCCGTTAAGAAACTGCCGATTCCGAAAGTGATGCGTTGGGGCAGCAGCACGTTTACCTTCGTGCGTCCTGTCCACGGGCTGATTGTGCTGCACGGCGGCGACATCGTGAACGTCAGCGTTTTGGGTTTGCAAAGCGGCAATCAAACCTTGGGACACCGCTTCCTGTCCAACGGCGAAATCACCATTGAAAACGCTGACAGCTACGCCGCACAAATGCGCGAGCAAGGCAAAGTCGTCGCTTCGTTTGCCGAGCGCAAAGCCGCGATTCAGACGGCCTTGAACGAGCAGGCAGGTCGTCTGAAAGCCACCGTAGCCGCCGATGAAGCCCTGCTGGACGAAGTTACCGCGCTGGTTGAATGGCCTGTGGTATTGGAAGCCGGTTTTGAAGAACATTTCCTCGCTGTACCGCAAGAATGCCTGATTCTGACCATGCAGCAAAACCAAAAATACTTCCCGCTGCTCGACCAAAACGGCAAGCTGATGAACCGCTTCCTGCTGGTCTCCAACCTACGAACCGAAGACCCGTCGCACATCATCCAAGGCAACGAACGCGTTTTGCGCGCGCGCCTGTCTGATGCCGAATTCTTCTACAAGCAAGACCAGAAAGCGACTTTGGAAAGCCGCCTGCCCAAGCTGGCAAACGTGGTGTACCACAACAAAATCGGTTCGCAAGCCGAACGCATCGAACGCCTGCAAAGCATCGCCGCCCACATCGCCAAAGCTTTGGGCGCAGATGCCGCCGCAGCCGAACGCGCCGCGCGTTTGGCGAAAGCCGACTTGGTGACCGAAATGGTCGGTGAGTTCCCCGAACTGCAAGGCACGATGGGCAAATACTACGCCCGCTTAGACGGCGAAACCGAAGAAATCGCCGAAGCCGTCGAGCAGCACTATCAACCGCGTTTTGCCGGCGACAACCTGCCGAACGGCAAAGTCGCCACCGCCGTGGCGCTGGCCGACAAGCTGGAAACCTTGGTCGGCATTTGGGGCATCGGCCTGATTCCTACCGGCGACAAAGACCCCTACGCCCTGCGCCGCGCCGCCTTGGGTATTTTGCGGATGCTGATGCAGTATGGTTTGGACGTAAACGAGCTGATTCAGACGACCTTCGACAGCTTCCCCAAAGGTTTGCTCAACGAAAAAACGCCGTCTGAAACCGCCGACTTCATGCAGGCACGCCTTGCCGTGTTGCTGCAAAACGACTATCCGCAAGACATCGTCGCCGCCGTACTCGCCAAACAGCCGCGCCGTTTGGATGATTTGACCGCCAAACTGCAAGCCGTCGCCGCGTTCAAACAACTGCCCGAAGCCGCCGCGCTCGCCGCCGCCAACAAACGTGTGCAAAACCTGCTGAAAAAAGCCGATGCCGCGCTGGGCGAAGTCGATGAAAGCCTGCTGCAACAGGACGAAGAAAAAGCCCTGTACGCCGCCGCACAAGGCTTGCAGCCGAAAATCGCCGCCGCCGTTGCCGAAGGCAATTTCCAGACCGCCTTGTCCGAACTGGCTTCCGTCAAACCGCAAGTCGATGCCTTCTTTGACGGCGTGATGGTGATGGCGGAAGACTCCGCCGTAAAACAAAACCGTCTGAACCTGCTGAACCGCTTGGCAGAGCAGATGAACGCGGTAGCGGATATTGCGCTCTTGAGCGAATAATATATAGCCGTAAACAAAGGTCGTCTGAAAACGGACAAGCAGCTTTGCCCAACGTTTTCAGACGACCTTTTTGATTCAATGAAGGCAAACCATCTGCTCGCCCGCAAAGCCAATTCCCGCTCACATCCTTGTCTTAGCCCCATCCCATTCCGTGTGGGCACAGCCTATTTACTATATAATTTCGACTTTCAGCATTTTCCGCGCTTAATCATGAAACGGCTCAAACGCATCAAAACCATCCTCCGCACGCTTTATCTCTACCGCCTCGCCGAGCTGTTTGCCGCGCTTGTCCGTCCGGGCTGGGCGCGGACGCTGTTGAAAATGCTGCCGCAGTCGTCTGAATTGGAAAACAAACCGCCTGCCGTCCGCCTGCGCCTTGCACTAGAAAGCCTGGGGCCGATTTTCATCAAATTCGGGCAGGTTCTGTCCACGCGCCCCGATTTGATTCCGCATGATTACGCGGTCGAACTGGCAAAGCTGCAAGACCAAGTCCCGCCGTTCGACGCGCAGCTTTCACGCTCGCAAATCGAAAAATCGCTGGGGCAATCCATCGAAACGCTGTACGCGGAATTTGAAACCGAACCCGTCGCCAGCGCATCCATCGCCCAAGTACACAAAGCCCGCCTGCATTCGGGCGAACAAGTGGCGGTCAAAGTCTTGCGCCCCAACCTTCTGCCCGTTATCGAACAGGATTTGTCGCTGATGCGCTTCGGCGCAGCTTGGGTCGAGCGTCTGTTTGCCGACGGCAAGCGTTTGAAACCGCGCGAAGTAGTGGCGGAGTTCGATAAATATCTGCACGACGAGTTGGACTTGATGCGCGAAGCCGCCAATGCCAGCCAGCTCGGACGCAATTTCCAAAACAGCGATATGCTGATTGTGCCTAAAGTGTTTTACGACTACTGCACTAGCGACGTGCTGACCATCGAATGGATGGATGGCACGCCCGTATCGGAAATCGCCAAACTCAAAGCCGACGGCATCGATTTGCACAAACTCGCCGATTACGGCGTGGAAATCTTCTTCACACAAGTCTTCCGAGACGGATTTTTCCATGCTGATATGCACCCCGGCAACATTCTGGTCGCCGCCGACAACCGCTACATTGCCCTCGATTTCGGCATCGTCGGCACGCTGACCGACTACGACAAACGCTATCTCGCCATCAACTTCCTCGCCTTTTTCAACCGCGATTACCACCGCGTCGCCACCGCCCACATCGAATCAGGCTGGGTGCCTGCCGACACGCGCGCGGAAGAATTGGAAGCCGCCGTCCGCGCCGTGTGCGAACCGGTGTTCAACAAACCGATTTCACAAATCTCGTTCGGCTTGGTGCTGATGCGCCTGTTTGAAGTCAGCCGCCGCTTCAATGTCGAAATCCAGCCGCAGCTTGTATTGCTGCAAAAAACGCTGCTCAACATCGAAGGCTTGGGACGGCAGCTTGATCCCGATTTGGACCTGTGGAAAACCGCCAAACCGTTTTTGGTGAAATGGATGAACGAACAGGTCGGTCCTAAAGCCTTTTTGCGCAACCTCAAAAACGAAGCCCCCGACTGGGCGCAAATCATCCCTTCCCTGCCCCGCAAAATCAGCGCGCTGGTTGACGAAAACCGCCAACAGGAAATGCGCGATGCCTATATCCATTTGGTCAAAGTGCAGCAACGGCAAAGCATGTGGCTGGGCGTGATTGCGATTGTGTTGCTGCTGATTTTGCTGTTTGATTAAAAATCCATATACACAAAAGGTCGTCTGAAAACGAAATAGTGGTTTTAGAAAAACTCGCTATCCGCATTTTCAGACGACCTTGGATTCGGATTTCAAGTGCAACACTAGGGTACCAGTGGTT
>CALDNV010000190.1:0-1294 GCA_937914605.1 uncultured Neisseria sp. | reverse complement strand
CCTGTTGCCGCTATCCATCTACGGCTTTTATTTGGCCGCATGGCTGCTTGTATGGTGTTTCCCTGCCACCATTGCCAACCGCCTGCTGCCCGAACATCTGCAAACCGCACAAGAAACCCCAAAACACCCCGCTCCATGGATGACGACAGGTATTGTCTTGATCGGCATATACACTCTTTCCCAAGCCATACCCGAACTGATTTACTTGTTCTCTATTTATCGTTTTACACAATCTATCTCTACCGACACGCAGACATCCATTTGGGCGAATCTCGGCACGCAAAACCAAGCCGGTATATTCGCCAGCACCGCCCAATTCCTTATCGGGATTTTCCTACTGTTCGGCGCGCCCAAACTCTCGTCTTGGATTCGCAAAAGACTTTAACGGCATAAAGGCAAAAGGTCGTCTGAAAAAATTTCAGACGACCTGAGATTGTCCTTGTGACGAAATAAAACCGAATTTATGGCCCATTCCCGCCATCAACTTTTGAAACTGCTCTTGCTGCCCTTTATTCCGCTGATGAAAACCATCCGTTTGATATTGTCGTCTATAGTAGCTTTATCATTAATCCTGTTACTGTTTATTTCTAAAACTTTGTTGTTTGTCTCAAAGCCTTTTCTGCCCGTCATTGCCGTTTTGCGGCGTTTATTGATGTGGCTGATGTTCCCTTTATTTTTTATCTGTTTGTTTATTTACACAATGTTCCGCCCATTAAAAAATCATGAAACACTTTTCCGGCATTGGCTGGATGTCATTTACCGCGACCGGCCGGAAACCGTTGGCATCATTATCGAAAATATCCATCAAGACTTAATAGAGGAAGATGAAGACGGGGAAAATAACACGCAGGAAGAAAATAACGAAACCGCCGTATTTAAAAACCTCTTAACCGAAGGCTTCATCCTACACAATAACCTCGAAGACTACGCACATCTGTTTTCCGTTGATTGGAAAGACGGAGAAAGTTTTATTGACTGCATCGCAGAAATGGCGCAACGTTTTAATGTCGTCCTGAATTGGACCGAACAGCAGCTTGAAGAAGATCTGCCCGATGATCTGGCAAGGGCCGTATATCCCTTATTTGAAGCCGCCGGAGCGGTACTTTATAGCGCAGACACGGGAAGCGAATACTACACCTTTATCATCATCCCGCAACAAGACACAGCCGATTTTGAAAAAGTATCGAAACAATATGGTGTATCCTTGCAGCGGGCAAATAAAACCATCTAACACGAAACTTATAGTGGATTAACTTTAAACCAGTACGGCGTTGCCTCGCCTTAGCTCAAAGAG
>CALDNV010000189.1:0-1841 GCA_937914605.1 uncultured Neisseria sp. | reverse complement strand
GGCGATGCGTCCAAAATTTCAAACGGCGTGGTGATCGCCGAAGGTTTCGCCACCGCCGCCAGTATCCATCAAGCGACTGCACAACCTGTTATCGTAGCTTTCGATGCAGACAATATGGTCAAGGTGTCCGAAACACTGGCGCGAAATCTACCATCCGACACCAAAGTAACGATTGCGGTCGATAACGACGCATCGGGTAAAGGTTTGCATTCTGCCCGGCAGGCGGCGGCCTTTTTCGGCGATCGTGCCGTGGCCATCGAACCGGAATTCAGTATGCAGCAGATTCAGAAGTTTCAACAGACAGCGGGAATGGATAAACAAGGCAGACCGAAACTGCCGAGCGACTACAACGACCTGCACCAGTTGGCGGGCATCGAAGCCGTCAGAAAGGCTTTGACAGAAGGTCGGAATCTGGCCGCTCCCGAGTCCGAGCATCGCATACGGCTTGATACAGATATGGAACAGGTCATTGCCGACGAGATTGCTGAATGGCAGGCACGGCAGCAAACGGCGGATCGTGGTCATACGGCAGAATCCTCGGACAGGTCGTCTGAAAGCCCTACATCCGAACAGTCCGGCAAACAGAAGGAAGAAGAGATGATTCAGCAAATCGAAACATTGCAAGCTGTAACCTCAAGTCAGGCAGAAGTCAACGGCATCGAATACGCGGAAAAACGACGTGAGCGGACAACCGAACCTTATCAGCCGATTGATCCCGATCATCCGTACGGCATCGGCCGTACCGGAAGTCATTTCGGCGACGCTCCACCGTTGGAAACAGATGAGCACAGCAAGGCAAAATATTTTTATGAATCCGACTTTGCCATGTATCAACTCGATGATGCCAGAACCGATATACGTTATGTCCGCACCTCACCCGAAGCCATACAGAAAGACTTGGATGCTGCGGGAGACATCAATTTTTATTACGGTATTACCGAAAGTGGGCGGACGGTCATGTTTACCAAGACTGAACAAGGATGGCAGTCGCCGCAGCCCGGCAACCGTACCGTCCCAGCTCAAGATAGAGCCGAGCCGCCTCCACAACGGGAATCGGATACCGAACCGCTGCGGGCTTTGCAAAATGAGGGTAGAAAAGCCGTTCTTGATCTGAACTACAATATCCCGCCGGACAGTATTGCCCACCGCTATATCGTTTCAGACGGTAAATATATGTCTGCCGAAAACGGCACGACCGTAATGTTTACCGACAAAGGCAACAAATTGAGCACGGCCCGTTCGGATGCGCAAACCGTCAATGATATGTTGGAAGTAGTCAAAGAAAAAGGCTGGGACAACATCAAACTGACGGGCAGCAAAGAATTTAAGCGTGCGATGTTTCTTGCAGCAGAAAGCCGGGGAATCCGTACCACCGGCTACCGTCCGACCAAAGAAGATTTGGCTTATCTCGATCACCTGCGTGAGGAACGGGCATTGAACGGCGTGGAAGAACGGCACACGCGCGAGCCGGTTAAAACCGGTGAAAGCGATTCCCCATCACCTCACCATAACAAAAATCCTGATAGGTCGTCTGAAAAGGCAGTGCCAACCCGCGAACAGTCATCCGTACCTGCCGAAGGCGAGCGTATCGTTACCGTAGGCAGTGCCCCCTATCTTCATAACTCCCAAAATAAGGAAAGCCCGTATATCGTACTGGAACGGGACGGCAAAGAGCGCACGGTATGGGGCGTGGACATTCCCGACGCAATGGAACGCAGCGGCGCGGAAGTTGGTGACCGTATCCGGCTTCATTCGTTAGGCAGGCAGCCGGTAGAGGTGGAAGTACCGATTTACGACAAAGACGGCAAAGTTACCGGTATGGAAACAAAGGCTGCATACCG
>CALDNV010000188.1:0-1518 GCA_937914605.1 uncultured Neisseria sp. | reverse complement strand
GGTATTCCCTGCCGCCCATTTGTAACCGGTTCTGCCCCGACACCATGACGAACAGGGCGCAGTTGTGGCTGAAATTGTGGATTTCGGTGGGAAACGCACTCGTTCCGCCGCCGCGCATCCGCGACAGGGTGATGCCCGAGTCGAAGCGGTTGATGCACATTTCCAGATGTAAACCGGGCTGTTTTGCCTGCGCCATGAGCGTGCTGTCGGAACAGCCGTCCAACGCCCAGCCGGATTTATCGGAGCGGACATAGGTTTGGTACTGGCGGTAGATGGCGGCGGTGTTCATGCTTGGATGGGAATGGGTTGTCTGATAAGCAGATTAAATAGGAATTATTGCCAATAATCAAGCGTAGGGATTGGTTGAAACGGGAAAGGTCGTCTGAAAGGGTGTTTCAGACGACCTTTCCCGTTTCGGGAATTTGTTTTGCCGTTTCGGGAATTTTGCGTTTTGCGGCGTGGTTTCTGCAGATTATTTGTTTAATAATAAATATTCTTATTCGTATGAAAAGGAACCGCACACCGTGAAACCGCGTTTTTATTGGGCAGCCTGCGCCGTCCTGCTGGCCGCCTGTTCGCCCGAACCTGCCGCCGAAAAAACTGTATCCGCCGCATCCCAAGCTGCATCCGCATCTGCCGCCATGCTGACCGTGCCGACCGCGCGGGGTGATGCCGTTGTGCCGAAGAATCCCGAACGCGTCGCCGTGTACGACTGGGCGGCATTGGATACGCTGACCGAATTGGGCGTGGACGTGGGCGCAACCACCGCGCCGGTGCGCGTGGACTATTTGCAGCCTGCATTTGACAAGGCGGCAACGGTGGGGACGCTGTTCGAACCCGATTACGAAGCCCTGCACCGCTACAATCCGCAGCTTGTCATTACCGGCGGGCCGGGCGCGGAAGCGTATGAACAGTTGGCGAAAAACGCGACCACCATAGACCTGACGGTGGACAACGGCAATATCCGCACCAGCGGCGAGAAGCAGATGGAAACCCTGGCGCGGATTTTCGGCAAAGAAGCGCGCGCGGCGGAATTGAAGGCGCAGATTGACGCGCTGTTCGCCCAAACGCGCGAAGCCGCCAAAGGCAAAGGGCGCGGGCTGGTGCTGTCGGTTACGGGCAACAAGGTGTCCGCCTTCGGCACGCAGTCGCGGTTGGCAAGCTGGATACACGGCGACATCGGCCTGCCGCCCGTGGATGAATCTTTACGCAACGAGGGGCACGGACAGCCCGTTTCCTTCGAATACATCAAAGAAAAAAAAACCGACTGGATTTTCATCATCGACCGCACCGCCGCCATCGGGCAGGAAGGGCCGGCGGCCGTCGAAGTGTTGGATAACGCGCTGGTACGCGGCACGAACGCTTGGAAGCGCAAGCAAATCATCGTCATGCCTGCCGCGAACTATATCGTTGCGGGCGGCGCGCGGCAGTTGATACAGGCGGCAGAGCAGTTGAAGGCGGCGTTTGAAAAGGCCGAACCCGTTGCGGCTGGGAAAGAATAGGGGTCGTCTGAAAACG
>CALDNV010000187.1:0-3192 GCA_937914605.1 uncultured Neisseria sp. | reverse complement strand
TGTTCGTAATAGTTTAAAGCTTTGTTTCTTAAGTCCGCAGAGTATGCCATGGTTAAGACCTTTAAAGTTGAGTATTGTACTATTTTGTTTTTAATTGACTATAAAATGATTTAAAAACCTATTCCGTTGTTTAACATAAAAATATTCCATTTTTTATATAACCCATATAGGCAAACAAGAAATTCAAAAATAAAAATTGCCTGAATATGTCTTATCAGCTGGTCAAAACACTTTCTTACCATTCAAACGAAAAATCCTAACCAAGCCCATAAGGCATTTTCAGACGACCTTTTTAGCTACCTGCTTTAGGTTCTTTTTCTCATGTGGCTCAAACTGTTCAAGCAGTTTGCGCTTTTATCCTATGAGGAGAATAATGACTTCCATCCATCATCTATACACACGAGGACAGGCATGAATTCTTTTACATCATTGTTAAACCATCCCGATATTTCTTTTCTCCCGATTCCAGACAGTATCAAAGTCGATAATCCGGCAACGGGCGAGACTTTGGCGTTTGTCCGCACGACTCGTTCAGACGGCCTCAAGTTGCTGATTCAAAAGGCGGAGGCCGCACAAAAATTATGGGCGGCAAAAACTGCGTTGGAACGCGCCGATGTGTTGTGGCGTTGGTATTTTTTAATCAAGGAAAACAAAGAAGAACTGGCGCGCATCATGACGATGGAACAGGGCAAAAGCCTGACCGAGGCGCGCGGCGAAATCGATTATGCGGCTTCGTTTGTGCGCTGGTTTGCCGAAGAGGCGCGGCGGATTGACGGCGATGTGCTGACAAGCGTGAAAGCGTCGCAAAAACTGGTCGTGTTGAAACAGCCCGTCGGCGTTACCGCTGCGATTACGCCGTGGAACTTCCCGTCCGCGATGATTGCGCGCAAGGCCGCGCCTGCTTTAGCGGTGGGCTGCGCGATGATAGTCAAACCTGCGTCGCTCACGCCTCTGAGCGCGTATGCGCTGGCGCTATTGGCTTACGAAGCGGGCGTGCCGCAGGATTTGCTTCCCGTCGTCAGCGGCCGCGCTTCTGAAATCAGCCATGAATTTGCCACGAACCTGACCGTGCGCAAAATCAGCTTTACCGGCTCGACCGAAGTCGGTGCGAAAATTTTTGCCGACAGCGCGGCGGACATTAAAAAACTCAGTTTAGAACTGGGAGGCAACGCTCCGTTTATCGTGTTTGACGATGCCGATTTGGACAAAGCCGTCGAAGGCGCGCTGGCCAGCAAGTTCCGCAACAGCGGCCAGACCTGCGTCTGCACCAACCGTGTTTACGCTCAATCCGGCATTTACGACGAATTTTGCCGCAAATTAAGTGAAAAAGTAGCCGCGCTCAAATTGGGCAACGGCCTGGATGAAGGCGTCAACCAAGGGCCGCTGATTGAGGAAAAAGCGGTGGAAAAAGTCGAGCAGCACATCGCCGACGCGCTCTCAAAAGGCGCGGTCTGCCTGACCGGCGGCAAACGCAGCGCGTTGGGTGGAACGTTTTTCGAACCGACCGTCTTAAGCGGCGTAACGGCGCAAATGGCGGTGGCGCGCGAAGAAACCTTCGGGCCGTTGTGTCCCGTATTCCGCTTTGCAACCGAAGCCGAAGTCATCGCGACTGCCAACGATACGGAATACGGTTTGGCGGCCTACCTCTTCACTGCCGACACCGCCCGCCAATGGCGCGTCGGCGAAGCCTTAGAATATGGCATGGTCGGCATCAATACCGGCCTAATCAGTAATGAAGCGGCACCGTTCGGCGGCGTGAAACGCAGCGGGCTGGGACGCGAAGGCAGCAAATACGGTGCGGACGAATATTTGGAATTGAAATATTTGTGTATCGATGTAGCGGATTGAGTTTAGTCTCAGGAGGTCGTCTGAAAACGTAACTTCAACAAGATAATCTCCCCCTATCTTTGTAGCAACACTCTGAAAAAATTGGCGGAAATCAACAAATACGCGATACAAGGCTAGCGTGTCGTGCAACTGATAAGTTCGCCAAGTATTTTGCTGGGGCAACGACACCAAACTTTAAGGCTCACTGGATAGTATGGGAAAGTCCGTTGGTAGGCCGGCAAACAGGGGAGATATAGTGGATTTGAAACTGTTTACTTGAAGCAATAATTTTTAAAGCAATAACATAGGAAAAAAGAAAATGAAAAGATTGTTTATATTTGCTCTAGCTTGCTTTACTGCGAGCTGTACTGTCACACCAAAAGTCGAATCATTGCCTGATGCAGAATTAAATAAGCCATATTTCATAGAATTTAATGTGGCTAACCAAGCTACTTATCCTGATTATTTCAAAGTAAAAATGAATCCTCTGAATTCGGGGTTGACTGTAAAGCCCATCGATGAATGGTATGATACGGTTCATATTTCTGGAACTCCACAGACCAAACAGGATATTACGATTGAAATCTCTTATTATATAAGAGGGCCAGGATGATTTTTAGGATTGGGAAAGAAGGATCATAAGAAATTTTATCAGATAAAAGTTAAAGAATGAGGTGAGGTTAAGTTTAGATAGCTTTCCCCTAAGAAAGGATTGTTGATATTTCAAGAAAACACTGCGTTTTTTGCATAACAGGCGTAGGTTGAATTGAAAACCTAACTTTCTCAAAGGTCATCTGAAAAATTTCCCAAAGCCAGCTTTGGAACAATCGATTTTAGAATTTTGTGAAATATCAGTAAATTATGGAGCTTATTTTAAGTATGATAAGGAAAGTATTTATCTTTTCGGTTGTAATAGCATTATCCGGTTGTTTTGCCGGTAAACATAAAGTTCAGGTATTACCGGACGCAGAATTAAATAAGCCATATTTCACAGAATTAAATGTAACTAAATATGCTGCTTATCCCGATAATTTCAGGGTGAAAATGGATCCTCTAAATTCAGGGTTGACTGTAAAACCCACCTATGAGTGGTATGATACGGTTCATATTTCTGGAACTCCAAAGATGAAGCAGGATATCATGATTGAAATATCATATTTAATAAGAGGGCCCGTAGGTTTTTTTGAAGATCCGGAACAGAAGAAATTTTATCAGATAAAAGTTAAAGAATGATTTAATGTTATCTGAAGGTTTAGTTTAGATAGCTTTTCTCTAAGAAAGGATTGTTCATGCAACAGAAGAAACGGAAGATGATATAGTGGATTAACTTTAAACCAGTACGGCGTTGCCTCGCCTTAGCTCAAA
>CALDNV010000186.1:0-4834 GCA_937914605.1 uncultured Neisseria sp. | reverse complement strand
GGGAGAGGGTCGGGGAGAGGGCAAAACGGCTGCGACGCTTTCGGACAACCGTTCCGCCATCACCGACAACCGCCTGAAAGCCTACAACGGCACGACCTATTACTACGACCACTTCGGCAACCTCATCCACCGCGAACTGGCCGACGGCGAAGTGCAGAACTATTTCTACGATCTGCACGACCAACTAGTTAAAGCGGAAATCTTCAAAAAAGACGGCACGAAAGAAACTTGGGCCTACACCTACGACGCACTGGGCAGAAGGATAGGAAAAGGTCGTCTGAAAACCAGTCAGGAAGTTTCAGAAACGTCATTCCCGCATGATTTAAGCGGGAACGACCTCGAAAACCACACCCGCTTCGTTTGGGACGGCAGCCACCTCTTGCAGGAAATCCACCCGGACGGCAGGTATACCTATATCTACGCCGACCAAGAGTCCTATGAACCGCTGGCCCAAGTCCGCGATTGGACAACCAAAGACGGCGAAAGCCGACAACAAATCCACTACTTCCACTGCGACCAAATCGGCATCCCAAGAGAGATGACCGATAAAGACGGCAATTTGCTGTGGTTCGGCAATTACACCGGCTGGGGTCGTCTGAAAGAGGAAACCAAGGTAACGGATAGCGCATACCAGCCCTTCCGCCTGCAAAACCAATATGCCGACCGTGAAACGGGGCTGCATTACAACTTCTTCAGGTATTACGAGCCTGATGCGGGTCGGTTTGTGAATCAGGATCCGATTGGGTTAGCTGGAGGCAATAACTTATATTTGTTTGCACATAATGTAACGGTCTGGATTGATATATTAGGGTTGACCAATATACCCAAAGGCTTCAAAAGTTATGGGCAATTGAAACAATTTGGCACCGCTATGCAGGCTGGTTTTGCAAAACTAGGTTTCCCAAAAGCTAAAATGTATATGCAAGGTAGCGCGTGCACGGGGGTTAGTCACTCCACTGGAGAACCTTTTGATGTAGGCAGGAAAAGTGATTTTGACGTTGCAGTAACCCAACCAGACCTTTTTAATAAGGCTAAAAGTCTAGGGTAT
This sequence comes from uncultured Neisseria sp., assembly GCA_937914605.1. Lineage (GTDB taxonomy): Bacteria > Pseudomonadota > Gammaproteobacteria > Burkholderiales > Neisseriaceae > Neisseria. The sequence goes on along the minus strand of CALDNV010000186.1, from coordinate 3,786 downwards.
ACCAAAGGAAATCGAAGTTCTCCTATTGCTGTAAACTCCAGTGAAGCAATCTCATTAGGCGTAAACGATGTTTTAATTAAGATGTCTAGGCTTGCCGGTAGAGATGTAAATATAATGATTTTTGAAGATGTACCCAGCATCAAAGATAAAGCAAAAAGTACAAGAATTCCTAGTAAATGTATGTGTGGTTAGACTTATGAACAAAATATTTTTTCTTAAATATATTTCATCTCTAGAAATATCTAAAGTTGTAAAAATTTTAGAAGAAGAATTTGCATTGTCATTTGAAGAACATGATAGTGATTATTTTGGAATTTATTTTAAATATACAGGAGAATTATGTGACAAAATTATGATTAAAAACAATATTGATCAAGATGGAGAGTCACATTGTGATAATGCAACTATTAACTCAATAGTTGAGTTTAGTTTCATAACAGGCAAAAACAAAGATAAAGAAAAAAAATATCAATTTATTAAAATAAAAATGGAACCATATGAAACAATTTTTATTCCAATCACTTAAAAATATGATATTTTTAGAGTTACCGTCAAGTTCACTTTAACAAGTATTTAAGTTCATGAATGAAATATGCCAACAGCAACCATCAGCGTTTTGTTTACCATAAGCTGATTAGTTACCGTTACAAATCCGGCAACGAACTGGTCGAGCAGCGCGAATTCGGTAACGTTGCTTCCTCTCCACCAAACTGATAGCGCAACTGGGTGGTCAATCCGTCTCTAAACCGGAATACTAAAAAATGATGTGCTTTGTTTTTTGGGATAAAAAAATTATTGATGGTGTAAATAGAAGACTTTCTTCAAGAAATATTTTATATACACAGTTGTATTTACCAAATCAGATTTGGTCTATTGTATTGGAATTTAGCATACCACCAATAGAACAAGGATACGAATGTATCGCTGATAAAGTATATTTTTTATCTGATAGTGCGCCTCATTATTTATTGGTAGACGGTTTTAAATTTGACTTTTGGGATGGAAGAAACAAAATAGGAGAATGTACTGTTACCACTTAGTAGCAAGTAAATTTAGGGTAAACCTCAACAAAACCTAAAGGTCGTCTAAAAATTTTCAGACGACCTTTCCTGTTCTTACCTGCTTCGACTACAACGAAAGCGACCAACTCATCGCCCAGCACCAATGGAAAGTGCCGTCTAAAGAAGAGAACGCCCGAAACGGTTTGCCCGAAACCGACTGGCGCGATGCGCAGTACGACATGCTGTACCTGCCCGTTACCGAAACCGTCCGCTACCACTACGACTTCAACGGTAACCGCACCGCCACCGTCCTGCCCGACGGCAGACAAAACAACTATCTGTATTACGGCAGCGGCCACCTGCACCAAATCAGCCTCGACGACGAAGTCGTCACCGACATCGAACGCGACAAGCTGCACCACGAAATCTACCGCACACAAGGTAAACTCGCCAGCCGTTACGAACTCGACCCTTTAGGTCGTCTGAAACGGCAAATCGCCACCCTCAATGACCTGACGGAAGGCGGCAAAGGCAAAACCAAAGTAGCAGCTGGCCATGGCCAAACCGCCGTCAAACGCAGCTACGGCTACGACCGCACCGGCAACCTGACCCACAGCACCGACCAGCGGACGGGTACGACCCAGTTCGAGTACGACAAACTGGGCAGGATTACCCAAGCGGGTAACGAACTGTTCGCCTTCGACCCCGCGCACAATATCCTCGACATCCCGACGGAAAAGGTCAAACCATACCCTACCCCCTCTCCCGCGGGAGAGGGTCGGGGAGAGGGCAAAACGGCTGCGACGCTTTCGGACAACCGTTCCCTCATCACCGACAACCGCCTGAAAACCTACAACGGCACGACCTATTACTACGACGAGCTCGGCAACCTGATCCACCGCGAACTCGCCGACGGCGAAGTGCAAAACTATTTCTACAACCTGCACGACCAACTGGTTAAAGCCGAAATCTTCAAAAAGGACGGCACGAAAGAAACTTGGGCGTACACTTACGACGCCTTGGGCAGAAGGATAGGAAAAGGTCGTCTGAAAAACGAAGAAGTTTCAAACGACCTCGAAAACCACACCCGCTTCGTTTGGGACGGCAGCCACCTCTTGCAGGAAATCCACCCGGACGGCAGATATACCTATATCTACACCGATCAAGAGTCCTACGAACCGCTGGCACAAGTCCGCGACTGGACAACCGAAGACGGCGAAAACCGCCAACAAATCCACTACTTCCACTGTGACCAAATCGGTATCCCAAGAGAGATGACTGATAAGGACGGCAATTTGCTGTGGTTCGGCAACTACACCGGCTGGGGTCGTCTGAAAGAGGAAACCCGAGTAACGGATAGCGCATACCAACCCTTCCGCCTGCAAAACCAGTATGCCGACCGTGAAACGGGGCTGCATTACAACTTCTTTAGGTATTATGAGCCTGATGTGGGGCGGTTTGTTTGTCAGGATCCGATTGGATTAAAAGGTGGAGAGAACTTTTATCAATTTTCGACAAATATACAAAATATGATAGACCCTTGGGGATTGAACGCTGGTAGCGTAGCCAAAGGGGTATTGTCTGTGATTGCAATTGATATAATGACTCCAGACCCCAGTGATGCAGTATGGCCTAAATGGATTGCATATGGGGTGCTTATATCTGCAGCTGCCGCAACAGGTGTCGTTGCATTATCGGAAAGCAATACTTGTGGGAAGTGTAGTGATCCTCCACCTGAAAATTGTCGTACGAAATTTCCTAATCTCCCATTATGCAAAAACTTACCTAAAGCTTATAAATTCAGCTCTGTAAATCAGATTTATAAGCAATTTAATATACAAAATGTAAAAACTCAAAGTAAGCGATCTTCCACCGAAGGACCATGTATAGGGAATGGCATGCACATTAACCTGAGGTTTATAAAAGGAAATGGCCGAGCAGGATCGATTACCTCATGTAATTGTTGCGATGATAGCATTGGCATTCCAAAAGTAAAAACTTTATTTAGGATGATTCCATGAAATCACTTTATATATCAAAAATTACCAGGTATTTTATATTGGATTCACTATGGCTAATGCAAACCAAATACTCTGATTTTATAAGAAAAGATTGGAAAGAATTTTTTAACACACCGATTCACTTAAAAATTACAATAAAAGATGTTGAAAATGAACTTCATGCAATGATAAAAAACGGATTGATATTAATTGAAGAAGGGTGGTGTTTTCTTACTCCTAAAGGAGCAAATATTTGGGAAGATTTATTTCATGTAAACTGGGAAAATTTTTATCTGATAGAATATGAATTTAAAGGTAATGATTTTAACGATGAGATTTTAAATTTTTACTGTTATTCAAATAAAGTTCTAGAAAATTTTAAATCACAAATATACATAAAAGATATAATTAATGAGGAAAAATTAAATAAATGGCAACTATGTTATTGGAAAGAACTAGATACTGGATTTTTTATTTCTCAAAAGATTACAGAACATAATAAGCTTACGTCTAGCCTATTATCAAATTGGGAATATAACCTACTTGATTGGAAGTATGATTTATCCGATTTACTAACTCCTTTAAATTAATAGATTACATAATCCAACCAAAAAAACATTAATGTCGTATGAAAAATCTAAATTTATCTTTCGAAAAACCCTATCCCACAAGAGGAAAAGTTTATGAAAAAATAAATGATATTTTTATTGGACGGAATTTGCGTTTACCTAACAATTTTTTAATACCAAATTATGATACTTTTTTGTTCTTTGATTTTGGGCTTG
>CALDNV010000185.1:0-7305 GCA_937914605.1 uncultured Neisseria sp. | reverse complement strand
GTGCCGATTTTGAGTGAAGAAGACGAGGCCAAGTTTGAAAAAGTAACCTACACCTACTACGAACAACTCAACGGCTACCGATATTTGAAATCTCTGGGATTGGGCTACCATTTCTACCAAGGCCGCTATCTCGATGCCTTGGGTGAAGTGCTCGATCCGTCGAAAAAAACGATTATCCATATTCCCAACGTCAATTCGGGCGAAGCGGCAGTCGATAAGTATTCGGCAGTCGACCACATCATCGACACATTGGGCGAATTTGTGGAAAAAGACCGTGAAACAGGCATCATCACGGTCAAAGCGCATGACGGCAGGCTGCTGAAACTAGCGGATTTAGTGGACGACCGTAAAACATCCGACCGTTCTTTAATCCAGGCATATCTACGCAATATCAAATCGCGCGATGATATGGATATTATTGTTGCGCTGGGTATGGCGAAGGAGGGTTTCGACTGGCCTTATTGCGAGCATGTACTGACCATAGGCTACCGCAGCTCAATGACGGAAGTCGTCCAAATCATCGGTCGCGCAACCCGAGATTGCGAGGGGAAAACCCATGCTCAATTTACCAATCTGATTGCGCAGCCCGATGCGGTAGATGAAGATGTCCAAGTGTCGGTCAATAATCTTTTGAAGGCAATTACGCTGTCGCTGCTGATGGAGCAGGTATTGGCGCCCAATATCACGTTCCGCCGCCGTTCGGATATGAAACCAGGTGAAAAGCCTAATCCGGGTGATGTAGTTGTCGACGATACGACGCTGCCCGCCTCTAAAAGAGTCATTGATATTCTGAATAAGGATTCAGACGACCTTATCGCTGCGTTGGTACAGGATACGCAAAATGCCAAACGCTATATTCAGGAAGACACGCCTGCCTCTGCCGTCAATGAAACCGCACTGCCGAAGATTGTTGCCCACCGTTATCCCGAGCTGTCAGCAGAAGAGCAAGACCAAGTTGTGCAAGGGACACTGGCCAAAATGGCGGCAACCCAGGGCGGCGGCATCAAAGATGGCAAGGATTTGCCTGATAACGCGCTTATCGAGGATGAAAAAATCTATGTCAAACAAGGAGATTTTTTTGTCGATACAGTTAAGTTGCAAGAAGCAGGGCAGACTTATTCTGCCGAAGAAACCGTCAGGGAACGCGATTTGCCTGACAACGCGCAAATCAAAAATCCGCAAACAGGTGAAGTCAAAACTGCCGACAACCGTTTTATCAAAGTCGGCGAAAAATTTATCAACGTGGACAGGTTGAATGTGGATTTAATCCGCGAAGTCAATCCTTTCAGGGACGCATATGAAGTTTTGTCCAAAAATGTGGACGCGCCGCTGTTGAAAGCGATTCAGGACTATGTGCAGGCAGACCGCATTCAAATGACGGAAGATGAAGCCGCTATGCTGTGGCCGCGCATCAATGAATTTGTCCGCAACAACAATCGGATGCCTGACAAGGATTCAGACGACCCCTTGGAAAAACGCATGGGCGAGGCCTTAATCTATATCCGCCGCCAAAAAGCGGAACGTATGGCAAGGGGCTGAATATGTTGCTAAAAGGTATGCGCGTTGATTCTAAAATCATCAGCTTGGACGATATTTTCAATCACGATAATTTAGGCCTGCTTGCCGATGTCAAACCGATTGCACCCAAAGCCGATGAAAATGCAATGGTTTTGCAAACATTCAAAGAAGTCGAATCGTTTTTCAGACGACATGGACGTTTGCCGAACAATGATGGCAATTTGGATGAGAAAATTTTAGATAGGAAATGGCAAGCCTTGCTGAACAACAAACAGCATTGTGAAACCCTCCGACAACACGATACGCTCAATTTGCTGAGGTCGTCTGAAAAAACGGAACGCTCTAAAGCAGAAAATGTGGTTACGCTGGAAGATATCTTCAACAGCGACGATTTGAATCTGCTTGATATAGGAAATACGGATATTTTCCGGATGGAACATATCCCGCAGCGGGCAGCAAATGGATCTCCCTATGAGGATGAAAACAATGCAGTACGAAAACCGTGTATAGATTTTTGGCGGTTTGAAGCTTGGTTTAAGCAGATCCACCATATGCTCAAACACGGCAAAGCCCATTTCGAACGCCTAAAAACGGAAACCTTCCTGCAACCGGGCGATGTATTCCTACTACACGGGGCTTTGTGTTACGTCGCTGATTTTGCAGAGACGGAAGACAGGAAAAGTACAAGAGGAAACAGACGGTTGCGCGTTATTTATGAAAACGGGACGGAATCCAACATCCTGACCCGTTCACTCGCCCGCGCTGTCTATAAAGATGAAAACGGTAAAAAGGTTATGCTGGCCGATACTGAAGCCCTGCCGGATATTTTAACTGCCGATAATCAGCCGGATTTGGTAACTGGACAGCTTTATATCGTCAAACTGCTTCAAGCTAAACCGCAGCTTGCCGCCTATAAAAATCTATACAAAATAGGCTTCACTACGGATACGGTAGAAACCAGAATCGCTAATTCGGAAAACGATACTGCTTTCTTGGAAAGCAAAGTTGTCCCTGTATTGTCTTTTGAATGCCGAAATATCAATCCGCATACGTTCGAACGTTTATTACACGCCTTCTTTGCTGCACAAAAACTGAATATCCGCCTGATGGGAAAAGACGGGAAAAGTTACATCCCAAACGAATGGTTTGATGTCAGATTGGATGTTATTGAAAAAGCCGCCGAATACATTGTCAACGGTACAATTAACCAATACCGCATGGACAACACAACTGGGGAAATTGTTCAAAAACTGATGAAATAAAACAGTTTTATAAGTAGGAATCCTCCTACCAGCGCCCTTAGGTTGCGAATCCTATTAGTTTTGATTTAAGTTGCGGAACAAATATCCTTATCTGCCATATTTCCATTAGATTAAAGGTCGTCTGAAAACCTGTTTCCAAGTTTTCAGACGACCTTTCAGCTTTTCAGTCAAAACGACCAAGCGTTACGCCAAGCCTTTTGCTTTCAACACTTCCAGCATGGTGCTGCCTAATTCGGCAGGGCTGCGGGTGTAGGCGATGCCGGCTTTTTCGAAAGCGGCGAATTTTTCTTCCGCAGTACCTTTGCCGCCGGAGATAATCGCACCGGCGTGGCCCATGCGTTTGCCTTTAGGAGCGGTCACACCGGCGATGTAGCCGACGACAGGTTTGGTTACGTTGGATTGGATGTATTCGGCTGCTTCTTCTTCCGCAGTACCGCCAATTTCACCGATCATGATGATGGCGTCGGTATCGGGGTCTTCTTGGAAGAGTTTCAGCGCGTCAATTTGGTTCATGCCTGGAATCGGGTCGCCGCCGATACCGATACAGGTTGATTGACCCAAGCCCAGTTTGGTGGTTTGTGCCACGGCTTCGTAAGTCAATGTACCGGAACGGGAAATGATGCCGATACGGCCGGGAGTATGGATGTGGCCCGGCATAATGCCGATTTTGCACTCGCCCGGAGTAATCACGCCCGGGCAGTTAGGACCGACCAAACGTGTGCCGTTGCCGTTGGTTTCCAAGTAACGTTTGGCTTTGAGCATGTCCAGAGTCGGTACGCCTTCGGTAATCACAACCACCAAGCCTACGCCGGAATCAACGGCTTCAACGATAGAGTCCAACACAAACGGAGCCGGAACGTAAATCACGGATGCGTCCGCGCCGGTTTCTTTAACGGCTTCTTTCATGGTGTTGAACACGGGCAGGTTCAGGTGGGTTTGACCGCCTTTGCCCGGAGTCACGCCGCCGACGACTTTAGTGCCGTAAGCCAGAGCTTGTTCGGAGTGGAAAGTACCGTTTTTACCGGTGAAACCTTGAACCAATACTTTGGTGTCTTTATTAATCAATACGCTCATTCTTTTCTCCTTAGGCGTTTACGGCTGCGACAATTTTTTCGGCTGCGTCATTCAGGCCGTCGGCGGAAGTCAGTTTCAGACCTGATTCGTTCAGGATTTTCGCGCCGAGTTCGGCGTTGTTGCCTTCCAGACGGACAACGACAGGCACGTCAACGTTGATTTCTTTAACGGCTGCCACGATGGCTTCCGCAATCATGTCGCAACGGACGATACCGCCGAAGATGTTGATCAATACGCCTTTGACGGATTTGTCTTCGAGAATCAGTTTGAACGCTTCAACCACGCGCTCTTTGGTCGCGCCGCCGCCTACGTCCAAGAAGTTGGCAGGTTGGCCGCCTTTGAGTTTGATGATGTCCATAGTTGCCATCGCCAAACCTGCGCCGTTCACCATACAGCCGATGTTGCCTTCCAAAGCAACATAGTTCAGGTCGAATTCGGAGGCTTTCAGCTCGCGTTCGTTTTCTTGGGATTTGTCGCGCAATTCGGCGATTTTCGGCAGGCGGTAGAGGGCGTTGCTGTCGATACCGATTTTGCCGTCCACGCAGGCCAGCGCGCCGTTTTCGCGGACGGCCAGCGGGTTCACTTCAAACAAGGCGAAGTCGTTTTCGACAAACGCTTTGTACGCGCCGGTCATCAGTTTGACGAACTCGTTGATTTGTTTGTCTTTCAAACCCAGTTGGAACGCAACTTCACGCGCTTGGCAAGGTTGCAGGCCGACCAGCGGGTCAACGGTTACTTTGAAGATTTTTTCAGGGGTTTCGGCGGCAACTTTTTCGATTTCCACACCGCCTTCGGTCGAAGCCATGAATGTGATGCGGCGGGTAGAACGGTCGACCACCGCGCCCAAATACAGCTCGGTTTGCACCGGATACATGTCTTCGCAAACCAAAACGCTGTTGACCGGCTGACCGTTGGCATCGGTTTGATAAGTAACCAGATTGGTGCCAATCAGGCTTTCCGCCACTTCTTTGGCTTCTTCACGGCTTTTGACGACTTTTACGCCGCCCGCTTTACCGCGTCCGCCTGCGTGGACTTGTGCTTTGACGACGGCAAATTTGCCACCCAGTTTATCGTAAGCGGCTGCGGCTTCTTCGCCGTTGTGCGCCAAAATACCGCCTTGCACGGGCAAGCCGTAGCTTGCCAGCAGTTCTTTAGCCTGATACTCGTGTAGATTCATGGATTTCTCCTTTAGATTAGTGGAATGCCCTGAGACTGCCTCCAAATGGCAACCCCGTGCGTTTCAGACGACCTTTCGGCGGTCGGAAAATCGTCGTTTCACTTGCTGAACGGCAACCACATCCGCGCAAGCAGATACATGATTGCGCCGCCGCCCCCGAGGATAAAAAAGACGATGCCTTTTTTACGCGAATTCGGGCAGAGCAGATAAACGGCAAGGCTGAAACTGATAAATAACAATGCCACGCGCCAAACCAATTCTTTGTCTTTGAAACGGTTGAGCGTATAAGTTTCGGTCATCATCACATACATCTGCCACAACGCGGCCATACACATGCTGATGATGCCCATCGGTATAAACAGGATACCGATTACTTCTTTATTCATAATCAAATGCTGTCTGTGAATGTGTCGCCGATTATATATAGTGGTTCAAGATTAAACCAGTACTGCGTTGCCTCGCCTTGCCGTACTATCTGTACTGTCTGCGGCTTCGTCGCCTTCTCCTGAATTTAAACTTAACCCGCTATCGCAGATTCAAATAGAAAATACTTAAATCGTCATTCCGACAAGGGAACAATGGCAACTGATACGCCCTATTTTCTCTCTATACCTATCGGAACATTCATTGCTTCCGAACATTCATCTTTCCGAAAAGGTCGTCTGAAAAAGTTTCAGACGACCTTTTATGCTTTACTTGACCTCATCAGCCGTGCAAAGCGCGTTTGTCGGCGGCCAGTGCGGCTTCGTGAACCACTTCGGACAAGGTCGGATGGGCATGGATGATGCGGGCGATGTCTTCGCTGCTGGCGAAGAATTCAAGCGCAGTTACGCCTTCAGTAACCAATTCGCTGACAACCGGGCCGATCATGTGTACGCCCAAGATGCGGTCGGTTTTGGTATCCGCCAACACTTTGACCGTACCTTTGGCTTTGCCCATTGCCAACGCACGACCGTTTGCGCCGAAGCCGGAAGTGCCTTTTTTGTATTCCACGCCTTCGGCTTTGAGCTGCTCTTCGGTTTTGCCAACCCAAGCGATTTCGGGGTCGGTGTAAATCACGAACGGTACGCTGTTGAAGTCGATATGCGGTTTCTGACCGGCGATACGCTCGGCAACCGCCACGCCTTCGTCGCTGGCTTTGTGTGCCAGCATCGGGCCGCGAACCACATCGCCGATTGCCCAGACATTAGGCAGGTTGGTGCGGCATTCGCCGTCCACTTTGATAAAGCCGCGCTCGTCTTTTTCCAAGCCGACGGCTTCGGCATTCAGACCTTTAGTATTCGGAATACGGCCGATGGCGACGATGAGCTTGTCGAAAACTTCGGTTTTGGCTTCGCCTGCGGCAGTTTGGTAGACAACGGATACACCTTTGCCTTCAGATTTGATGTCGCCGATTTTCACGCCCAGCTCGATGTTCAAGCCCTGCTCTTTGGTGAAGTATTTGAAGGCTTCTTTGGCGATTTGCTGGTCGGCGGCGGCAAGGAAGGTCGGCATGGCTTCGAGGATGGTAACTTGCGAACCGACGCGGTTCCACACCGAACCCATTTCCAAACCAATCACCCCCGAACCGATGACGCCCAGTTTGGCAGGCACTTCGGTCAGGTTCAATGCGCCTTCGTTGTCCAAAACGTTTACATTGTCGATGTCAACCTGTGGCAGCGGACGCGGCACGGAACCGGTCGCTACGATGACGTGTTTGGCTTCGATAACGGTTTTTTCGCCTTTGTTATCGACTTCAATTTGGTAGGCATCGCCGTTTTTGCCGGCAAATGAAGCCGTACCGAACAGGCTGGTCACTTTGTTTTTTTGGAACAGGAATTTCACGCCGCCGGTGAGCTTGGTTACGATGGCGTCTTTGCGCGCAATCATTTTCGCCGCGTCGAATTTGATGTCGCCGACGCTGATGCCGTGTTCGGCAAAATCATGCTGCGCGGCATGGAAATGTTCGCTGGATTGCAACAGGGCTTTGGAAGGAATGCAGCCGACGTTCAGGCAGGTGCCGCCCAGCGCGGGCGCATCGCCTGCTTTGTTGACGCCCGCATCGACACAGGCGGTTTTGAAACCCAGTTGGGCGGCGCGGATGGCGGCAACATATCCGCCGGGGCCTGCGCCGATGACTACTACATCGTATTGAGACATGTGAAAAATCCTTTGTTTGACATTTTTGCTGCAGGAAAACCTTCGGCAGCGGTATAGTGGATTAACTTTAAACCAGTACAGCGTTGCCTCGCCTTAGCTCAAAGAGAACGATTCTCTAAGGTGCTGAAGCACCAA
>CALDNV010000184.1:0-9155 GCA_937914605.1 uncultured Neisseria sp. | reverse complement strand
CTTAGAGAATCGTTCTCTTTGAGCTAAGGCGAGGCAACGCCGTACTGGTTTAAAGCTAATCCACTATAAAAGGCGTTTTAACATTTATCTCTATAAGCAGGTTTGTTACAATTTCGGGAAAATTTTAGTGGAACCGCAAAATGCTGATGAACTCATCCGCCATCCTCCCGCCCGCTATGCTCGGCATCCTCGGCGGCGGACAATTAGGCAGAATGTTTACCGTTGCCGCCAAAACCATGGGCTACAAAGTAACCGTTCTCGACCCCGATCCGAACGCGCCGGCGGCGGAATTTGCCGACCGCCATTTGTGCGCGCCGTTTGACGACCCTGCCGCATTGGACGAGTTGGCAAAATGCGCGGCGGTTACCACTGAATTTGAAAACGTCAATGCCGACGCGATGCGCTTTCTGGCAAAGCATACCAACGTTTCTCCGAGCGGCGACTGTGTCGCCATCGCACAAAACCGCATTCAGGAAAAGGCATGGATACGCAAAGCGGGATTGCAAACCGCGCCGTATCAAGCAATTCGCCGTTCAGACGACATCAGCGAAGAAAGCGCACAATTCCTGCCCGGCATCCTGAAAACGGCTACTTTGGGCTACGACGGCAAAGGTCAAATCCGCGTCAAAACGGTGGACGAACTCAAAGCCGCGTTTGCCGAACACGGCGGTGTGGATTGCGTTTTGGAAAAAATGGTGGATTTGCGCGGCGAAATTTCCGTTATCGTATGTCGTCTGAACAATGAAAACGTGCAAACCTTCGACCCCGCCGAAAATATCCACGAAAACGGCATCTTGGCTTATTCCATCGTCCCCGCGCGGCTGAGTGCCGACGTGCAGCAACAGGCACGGCAGATGGCGCAACGCTTGGCGGACGAATTGGATTATGTCGGCGTGTTGGCGGTGGAAATGTTTGTCGTCGGCGACACGCATGAATTGGTCGTCAACGAAATCGCCCCGCGCCCGCACAATTCCGGCCACCATACGATAGATGCCTGCGCCGCAGACCAGTTCCAGCAGCAGGTGCGCATTATGTGCAATCTGCCGCCCGCCGATACCAAGTTGCTTTCTTCATGTTGCATGGCGAATATTTTGGGCGACGTTTGGCAGGAAGACGGTGGCGAACCGAATTGGCTGTCGTTGCAAAGCAATCCGAATGTGCACCTGCACCTTTACGGCAAAAAAGCCGCGCGGAAAGGGCGCAAAATGGGGCATTTCACCGTTTTGGCCGCCGATGCCGACACTGCTTTTGAAGCAGCAGGAAAATTACATCAAAGCCTTTGAATATAAAATATAATATCGGAAACAGCGTTCAGACGGCCCTCTGTATGTTTATGAAGAAAACGTCGTCTGAACACGCATTACAATACATCTTACAACACATCTTGCCATGAGCCTTCTGACTATACTCCGTCCTGCAGTCGCGCAAGACTGCCAAGCCATACACAATGCCCATCTGCACGCCGTCCAATATACCTGCATCCGCAGTTACGACGATAAAGTATTGCATGCGTGGGAAGCCCTGCTCGATATCGACAGCTACCTCGAAACCATTTCCGATCCCGGCAAAGCCTTTTGGGTGGTGGAATACAGGGGGACCATACAGGGTTTTTTCCAAGTGGACTTCAAAGAAGCCCAATTGGATGCGTTGTATGTCCATCCCTTCGTCCATAATCACGGCTTGGGTACAGCCTTGCTGCGCCGTGCCGAAGAGCTTGCCCATCAGGCGGGGTTGAGCTTTTTGAAACTGTACGCCTCGCTCAACTCCGTTCCTTTCTACCGCTTGAACCACTACGAATCTTTGGGTTCCGCCATATTGCAGTTGAACAAAGACGTCAAGGTCAAGTGCGAACTGATGCGCAAATATCTATAAGCCGTTTTCAGACGACCTGTACACGGAGCGCAGAGGTCGTCTGAAAATGAATTTTTTCATGTTCAACCTCGAAATATCCCCATGATGAAAACAGATTTCCAATCCGCCTTGAAAGCATTAGGCAAGCAAGCCAAAAAAGAAGCCGAAGCGCGGGCGCAGGAGCAAGCCTTGGCGAAGAAGCGCGAGGAAGAGAATATCGATTTCGCTAAAGCCGTAGGCGCAGTAACGCCGCTGAAAACCGCGCCGCGCTATGAAGCACCGCGTGATAAAACGCCCATCAAACCCCGTCCGAAAGAACAGGAAAGTTTGGCAGCCGAAGATTATTTTTATGTCGGCAGCGGCGCTTCTTGGGATGAACCGCCCGCTTCGTTCAGTAAAAACGGACAAGGGAAAAACGACTTGCAACGTCTGCGTAACGGGCATTATCCCGTAGTCGCCGATGTCGATTTACACGGCTACACGCAGGAAGAGGCACAACAGGTTTTAAACGAATTTATCGAATTTACCCAAAAGCGGGGTGTATGCGCCGAAATCATTCACGGCAGCGGTTTGGGCTCGTCAGGCTACAAACCCGTTTTAAAAAACATGACGCGCCGCTGGCTGATGCAGCACCCTGATGTATTGGCTTATATCGAGCCGAGGGAAGGCAATGACGGCGCTGTACGCATTTTGTTGAAGCGCAGGCGCAGGGAAGAAGAATAGTTTGTGCTGGATTGATTGGGCTGAGGCAATATTGCCTTGAGTGCAATCTGCGAACCATGTCAAAGGTCGTCTGAAACTGGGATTAGGTTTTCAGACGACCTTTTCGATTTTGGCAAATGCTGAAATACCGCTTACGGTAGGAGTTTGCCCGGATTCATGATGCCGTGCGGGTCAAGCTGGGCTTTGATGGCGCGCATCAGGGCGATTTCGGACGGAGCGCGGACGCTGGGGAGCCAGTGTTTTTTGATGGTGCCGATACCGTGTTCCGCCGCGATGGTACCGTGGCAGGCGAGGATGTGTTCATAGACGATGCTGTTGACGGCATCTTCGTAACGGTAGGCTTCGTTGCTCAAGACGTCGGACAGGAAGGTGTTGTAATGCAGGCTGCCGTCGCCCAAATGTCCGAAGCAGACAATTTGTATACCCGGAAAACGGGTTTTCAAGGCGGGGGCGCATTGACGGACAAAGGTGGCGACTTGGGCAATCGGGACAGCAATATCGTGTTTGATGCTGGTGCCGAGCTTGCGCTGGGAGGCGGAAATGTTTTCACGCAGCGTCCACAGATCGAGGCGCTCTTGTTCGGATTGAGCGATGATGCTGTTTTCTTTGCCGTTTTGATAGAGAAACTCGGCAAGTTTTTCGTCGAGCGCGGCATCTGGAACGGAATCGGTCAGTTCGAGCAGGACGTGCCAGTTTGCATCGGTCGGCTGTTTGAGATGACTGAACTCGGAAGACAATGCCAAAGCGTAGCGGCTGATCAGCTCGAAACTGGTCAGGCGTTCGGCAAAATGCCCTTGTACGGCTGTTAAAAGCTGTACGGCAGATTCGATATCGTCCAAACCTACCCACGCGGTCGCTATGGTTTGCGGACGGGCGAAGAGTTTGAGCGTGGCGGCGGTGATAATGCCGAGTGTGCCTTCGCTGCCGATAAAGAGGTGGCGCAGGTCGTAACCGGTGGTATTTTTGTGCAGCGGTTGTAGATGGGAAACAAGTTCGCCATTGGGCAGGATGACTTCCAAGCCCAATACCAAGTCGCGCATACTGCCGTAGCGTAAAACGTTTAATCCGCCGGCGTTGCAGGCGATATTGCCGCCGATTTCGCACGAGCCTTCGCTGGCAAGGCTGAGGGGGAACAGTCTGCCTGCTTCGGCTGCCGCTTTTTGGACGTTTTGCAGGATTACCCCTGCTTCGACGGTGATGCTGTTGTCGGCAAGGTTGATTTCGCGGATACGGTTGATTTTGGAAAGGTTGAGCAGTACGCCGCCGGAAGCTACCGCTGCGCCGCACAAACCGGTATTGCCGCCCTGCGGGGTAACGGGGATACGGTGTTCAAAACAAAACCGCATGATTTCTTGTACATTTCCTGTGGAATGCGGTTGCAAGATAATGTCCGGTTCGGAAACAAAACGGCGGCGTTGGTCGTTTAAGAGGGCGGAAGTGGCTTCGAGGATTTCGGCGGGGGAAAGGAATTCAAGAAAACGGTCGTACAGATTGGGCATAACGGGCAGCAGGATGGTTTGTGTGTGTGCGGAAGATTATATAGCGGATAAGGGAAGCGAAAAACGGTAAAGGTCGTCTGAAAAACAAAAAAGCAGGATACAATCCGTATCCTGCTTTTTTAACTGTAAAAATATTATTTTGCAGCAGAAGCGGCAGAAGCAGCAGCTGAGCTGGCAGCAGAAGCAGCACCGGTTGCAGCAGAAGCAGCAGTATTAGCTGCAGAAGCGGCAGTGTTGGCAGCAGAAGCAGCGGTGTTAGCTGCAGAAGCGGCTTCAGTTGCAGAGGAAGCGGCAGAAGCAGCACCAGTTGCAGAAGAAGCGGCAGAAGCAGCAGTTTCAGAAGCACCGGAAGCGGTAGGAGCAGCAGTATCAGCGCCTTTGTTACAAGCAGCCAAAGCCAAAGATAACAGAGCAGCAGCAATCAGAGATTTTTTCATTTTGAGAACCTTCTTTAAATCGATTTAAGTAGAACAAAACAACAAAACGACATATAAGTCGTTTTATTTAGAGTAAAAATTCATTGCTGAATTTCCTGCATTATGCCCCACAGGGTGCTTCGGTGCAACGATACGGACGAATTAGTAATTTTTAATCAATCTGAAATGGACGAAAGACGGGGATGAAACTAGTCCGCATTGGCTGTTATTCAATGTACATTTGAAATAAATTGTATAGTAAAATTTATTTATTTCATGCGTTTACATTTGAAGAATGCGCTATGGGCCTTTGTTTTCAATCGGTTTAAATGAAATGCGGGCAGTTGTTGCGCATAAAAGCAAAAAGTTGTAAAAAAGTTACACAAATATAAAGATTATCAAAATTTACGCTTTTGCGTGCAATATGTTAAATATTGTGCATATAAATTTATAATTGTTAGTTTTGATAATTTTGCGATAAATCTCCGTGCATGACGGCGGTGTGTTAGAATGCTTTAGATTTGTTGGCAGAGGGTTGTCAATAAAGAAAACCTGTTTTGATAAACGGTCATGATAAAGGATAAAAAATGGCTATTGAAAAAAATTCTGTGGTTTCGCTTCACTATGAAATGTACGATGCGGACAACCAACTGCTGGACAAAACCGAAGAACCCATCGTCTATCTGCATGGCGGATATGACGGCATTTTCCCTTTGGTGGAAGAAGCTTTGCACGAGAAAAACGTCGGCGATACCGTTGAAGTCGCGCTGTCTCCCGATGATGCTTTTGGCGAGCAAGATCCCAGCCTGGTGCGTATCGAAGATGTCAGCGTGTTTCCGGTTGAAGTGGAAGTCGGCATGATGTTTGAAGCCGATGATCCTGAAACCGGCGATGTCTTGATTTACCGCGTAACCGACGTGGCGGACGGCAAAGCCGTTGTAGACGGCAACCATCCGCTTGCCGGCATGAAAATCTTGTTCAAAGCGACAGTTGACGGCGTACGCGATGCGACTGAAGAAGAAATCGCACACGGCCACGTTCACGGCCCGCACGGTCATCATCACTAATTAAGTTGATTTGCAATGTCAAGAGGTCGTCTGAAAACAGGATTGGGTTTCTGTTTTCAGACGACCTTTTTGTATTTTTCTAATACTGTTTTGGCTATATAGAGACCTTGGCAAAATAGTTCTCTTTACCTTTTCCTGCATCGTTTTCAGATGACTTTGTGCGTTTACTTTGCCTGAACCAAAATAGGTCGTCTGAAAAGTACGGTATGGTTAAGTTGGTGCGGAGTCATTTACGACTATCCGCCCAGCAACGGCGTAACAAAATCCCGCCATTGTAGGGCAAGTCCTGCATTGATTTTGGTAAGGTTGTCGAGGAAATAGAAAAACGGCGGGTCTTGCACACCCTCTTGGTCTGCCAATTCCTCATTCCATGCTGCCTCCCACAGGAAAAAGCCCATGGCAGACTCTTGGCGACGTAAATGTGGGACATTCTTGAATTGATTATTATGATACTGCCAATGCAGCATGCATTTATCTTCCAGTTCGACAGATGAAATCCGGCCTTGGAAAAAGGCGCGGGTAGTAGAAGGATAGTCGAATAACATCAAGTGGCTTTGGCTGTAAGGGCGGACGTATCGGTCTAAAAAATCCAGAGATTTCAATATGATTTCTTGAGTCGGAACGCGCTCGAACAGTTCTGTTTCATCGTACCAATCTTCTACCAAAATGCTTTCAAATCCTGAGTATGCTTTTAACTCGGCCAGTTGTTCGGGCGTAATCAGTTGAATTTCGCCTATATCGTTTAATCGCATTTGGCGGTATCGGACAAATGCTTCCGGTAGTTTGGCATCATATTGTGCCAATGCATGGAAAAAGGTTGATTCGTGTGCTTCTTGGACATAATCCGCCGTATAAGGTGCAAGGAAATTGCGCGCTGAGAGTAGGGTAAGTAAATCACTGCCGGGCGGATAGTGCGGAGTGGTATGAGTTTGCGTCCATTCACTCTTGGGGCAGAGTATATAGCCCCAAGCGCGTTGGTGGGCATCGTAAAGCTCACTTGAATACCATTTGCTGCTGTGGAGAAATTCAGTTTCAATGAAATCGAGGCAGATGCGTAGGCGGAGAGTAGAGAGCATGGTGGATTGACCAGTATTGAAGATGAGTATTGAAGATGATTAGGGTGGGGCTTTGTGGATATGATACAGGAGGTCCGATATACAAGGGGTGCAGAACACATACGCGCAGTTTCTGCTTTTCAGACAATTTTGATACTTTCTTTGAGGTCGTCTGAAATATTGGTTCTTTAACAATCTGACTACTGCTCAGCATCAAGGTCGTCTGAAACACAACTTTCAGACGACCTTTGATTAGTTGAAATGGTCAAGCGGAAAAATGGTCGTACACAACATCGATTTTTGCGTAGGCGCGTCGGACTGCGGCTTCCCAGTCGCCTGCCGTACCTTCGGTGTAAACGGTATCCACGGAAGCAAAGCCCAAGAAACCGCCACGCAATGTTTTTAAATAGCTTGAAGCGAAATCCATTTGCGCCATCGGATCTTCGCTATAAACGCTGCCGCCGGCCTGCAACAGCAGCACTTTATGTTAGCCCATCAACTCTTTCGGTGTACCGTCTTCACCGTGGGGTAAGGTTTCGCTATGGCAGCCTGAAAACGTGTGGGCAGTCAGTGCACACCCTACCAGAATCCCTGTTGCTGCCCAACCATATCGGGCGGCGACTGCATATACGTCCGCACAAAATCAAAGAAATCTCGGCTGATTTCAAAATGTCCGTAACGCAGCATGGCGGCGTATTTTTTCCATTCGGGATGCGTGCGGATGATGTCTATCGGGCAGTTGCGGCGGGTTTCGGCATAGTCCACATTGCGGCGGAAGGGGATGAAGGTTTCGCTCATTTGGAACGGATAGGCGGTATTGTCCGTAATTTGCCCGAATGCGGTAAAGGCTTGCAGTTTTTCCGTGCCGTCCATGCGGATTTTCGGGCTGTAATAAAGCAGCCAGTCGCCGCGCTTCATGCGGTTGAGCGGTGCGGCTTTGCCGTGGCACACTTGGCAGAACCCGCCTGCCACGCCGCGCAGGACGTGTTCTTGGGATACGGTACCAATCCAATATTTTGTCATTATTGTCTTTCTATCGGTTGCGGATTTGAAGCAGCCTACACTTGGGTTTTCCGAAAGTGCAGGCTGCTTTTTGGGGTTTCAGACGGCATTCAGGCTGCTTGAAAACGCCTATCCTACCCTACGCGCCGCTGCCCAACGCCAGCCGCATCACCGACACGGTTTCGCCGTTATGCAGCCGCGTTTCAATTTCGCGCCAGCCGTATTTGGCGTACACCGTCTGCACGTCGGGCGTGTAAAGATAGAGTTCGGGCAGGCCGAGCCGATGCGCTTCAATCAGGGCGTGTTCCATCAGATGCCTGCCCACGCTGCATCCGCGTGCTTCGGGCAGCACGAACACGTCGCCCAGCCAGTATTCGTATTGCGGCAGCGCGGCGATGTCGTGCCGTTTCAGCGCGGCCGAACCGAGCAGTCGCCCACCGTCCACCGCCAGCCAGGCAAGCGGCAGGTCATTGCCTTCCAAGCAGCGGGCGTAATAGGCGCAGATTTTTTCCACGTTCTGCCACGGGGCGAAATCGTGCCATTCGGCGTGCAGGGCGTGGGCGAGGGTGTCGATGTGCTGCGGCTGTTCCGCTAGCGGGACGATATTTATCGGCGAGGTGGTCTCCAAGGGCTTTCAGGCTACCTGAAAACGGTGTGGGTTATGCCGTGTGGGCAGAAGTATTCTGTCTGATAAAGTCCAGCAGCATTGCACCAACATCGTCCTGCGGGCCGCCGATGCTTAATGCTGTGGAAAGGTGGTTGTGGTGCGGCAGTTCGCGCAAGTCGGCCTGCGGGCAGGCATCGCGCAAAGCCTGCGCCTGCTGCCGGAACAGCGGCGGGTCGTATTGCGAGACGGTGTAAAGCGCGGGCACGCGGATTCGGCCGAGTTGCGGCAGATTGCCGGTGCGTTCGGACGGCGCGCCGTAATAGGCACTGATGCCCGGGTGCGTGCCTGCTGACGGCGGGTCGTAAATCCCCGAAAACATGATTACGCCTGCAACCGGCAGCGGCACGTTTTGGCGTTGCCCGAAGGCGAGTGCATCGGCAACATGGGCCGCGCCTGCGGACTGCCCGACAAGCCAAATTCGCGCATCGGGCCGTTCGCGGTGCAGCAGGCCGACAACGCTGGTAATGTCGTCCCGTGCATCAGGATAGGGATGGTCGGGGGCAAGGCGGTAGTCGGGAACGACGGCCTGCATTCCACTGGCTTCCGCCCATGCGCCGATATTGGCGAAAAACGGGCTGTCGGGGTTGCCTTTGCTGCCGGCAACGAAGCCGCCGCCGTGTATATAGACGATGATGTCCGATTTGTCGGGCAGGCCGTAGCGGTCGAATTTCTGGTGTTTGTGCCCACCGTAGGCAAGGTCGCGCCGGACGTGTTCGGGCGAAGGGGCTGTGGGGGCAAACAGTTGGTAGGTTGCTGCAACAAATTCTGGGGAGAGGCTGCCGCCGTGTATCTGGTCTAAGGCGGCGATTTGGGTTTGCTGCTTGGGAGTCATGGGATTCTTTCGGGTGGGTGGGGACAGGGTTTCAGGTTGCCTG